>CALWTL010000005.1 GCA_944384445.1 uncultured Clostridia bacterium
TTTAGGTTCAATATTTGGTGCTGTTTGGCTTATTACAGTTGTGACATTTGTTGTTTTATACAAAAAAAAACAGCCAACTTTATCTGATGACAAATCTATAAAAACTGTAGTAGAAAATCAAAAAGAGCAAAATATTTTATTAAATAATATGTTAATGCAGGCATTAAAAAATTCTGAAGTTTCAACTCAGAACACAATAAATAATTTAACTGTCGTACAAAAACAAGAATTTGACTCAATTAGTAAGAGAGTTGATGAATTGACTACAAGAAACGAACAAAGGATAGAAAAATTAACATTTGATGTTAATTTGTCTTTGAACAATATGCGTCATGAAAATGAAAAAGCCCTTGAAAAAATGCGAGAAACGGTAGATGAAAAATTAAATAATTCATTATCACAACGTTTAAATGATAGTTTTAGTAAAATTCAGCAGAGTCTAGAGAGTGTCAATCTTGGTTTGGGTGAAATGAGAACGCTTGCAAATGGTGTTGGAGATTTGAAAAAAGTTTTATCTAATGTGAAAATTAGAGGAGGTTGGGGAGAAGTAATGTTGTCTACACTCTTGGAACAAATGTTAGCTCCAAACCAATATAAAGCACAAGTCCAAATCAAAAAAAATAGCAAAGAAAGAGTCGATTTCGTAGTTATCATGCCAGGCAAAGATGGTCATGAAGTTTATCTTCCTATAGATAGCAAATTTCCACTAGAAGATTACAATAAGTTAGTTGAAGCAAGCGATACTTTGGACAAAGATTTGATTGAACGCAGTCAAAAACAATTGTTGAAACGAATTAAAGAAGAAGCTAAATCAATCCATGATAAATATGTTTCGGTACCTGAAACTACAGATTTTGCTGTTATGTTTTTACCTATAGAAGGTTTGTATGCAGAGGTCGTAAGAGATATTGAATTGATGGACACATTACAGAATCAATATAAAATAGTTGTTTGTGGACCTACAACTTTGACAGCTTTATTAAATAGTTTGCAGTTAGGATTCAAAACTTTGTATATTGAAAAACGTAGCAGTGAGTTATGGCAAGTTTTATCTACATTCAAACAAGAATTTGAAAAATTTGTTCAACTTTTATTGAAAACTCAAAATAAATTAGGCGAAGCAAATTCAACAATTGAACTTGCTACTAAATCGTCTAGAAAAATTGCAAAAAAACTTGGAGATGTATCACAAGTCGTTGGTGTGGAATATGACGACTCAGATGATGACCCTGACGAACTTCCAAATATAGAATAACGAAAATATATTTAATAAATCTTCATATATAAGATTAAAATTAGTTTAAAATATTAATTTTTTATTATTCTATAAGTCAACAATCGACAAAATTTTACATGAAATAAATTCTATTACATATAATATTGGTATGAAAAAATGGATTTTACCATTATCAATATTATGTGTAATTTTTCTTATCTTTTTTATGACAACTAATGAACTCACTGCTTATGCTTTAAATAGTCCAATTTATGAACAAATAGAGTTTGTCTATAAAGATAAAATTTTTATATATAATCTAAAACCAAATATAAAAAAATCATCAATATTTGAATTAAATTATGAAATAAATAAATTTGATAGATTTGGTTCAAAAGATGAGAGAAAAGCGATTTTACATAAAATGTTAAACTTAAATTTTAGTGAAGAGATTGCCGTAAATTATTTGTTTCCAAACATAAATAAAAGAATTTCTGAAATTGATAAAAACATTAGTATTAAAGGACAAAATGCAAAATTAAATGTTAACACAAACACAAACAAAGTTTTTTTTATAAAAAAAGAAATTGTTGGTGTAAAATTAAATATTCCTAAATTATATCATGATATTGCAGCTTCTTATCTTAAAGATGAAAAACTATCTTTTCAGTTGCCAATTATAAATCTAGAACCGAAGATAACAAGTAAGGATATAGAAAAATATACTAATTTACGTGCAGATTTTTCCACTGATATATCGCGCTCTTCAAAAGATAGAAAGCATAATATTAAGAATGCTTTAAATAGTTTAAATATGATAGAGTTAGCACCTAATGAAACATTTTCATTTAATAAAATTGTCGGTCGAAGAACTGCTCAAAATGGTTATCGCTCTGCAAAAATAATAGTCAACAATGAGTTTGTTGATGGTTTAGGTGGAGGAGTGTGTCAAGTTTCTTCAACTTTATATAACAGTGCTTTATTAGCAGGTATGGATATAATCGAGGCGAACAAACATAGTAAACAAATAAGTTATGTAAAATATGGTTTTGATGCAATGGTAAATTACGGTAGTAGTGATTTAAGATTTAAAAATAACACTAATGAAAAAATTATTATTGTGACTAATTATTCAGATTCTCGTGCAAGGATTAGAATATTTGGAGAAAGTTTAGGAAACGTAAGTTATAAATTATCCAATGAAATTGTCAGCATTACTGAACCAAATATTGAGTTAAAATATGATATAAATGGTGACTATATAGACAAAATAGAATATGAAGACGAATATTTTTATTTAAAAAATGCTTATCGAGGAATGGAAATTAAATCTTATAGAGAAAAATATATTTCAGGGAAATTACAAAATAAAGAATTATTACGTTATGATAAATTTAAAGTTCAAAATGGAGTAAAAGTATATGGAACAAAAAAACGTGCAGATGAAAACTGCACGTATGAAGAAATGGATAATAATTTTTTTACTCTTTTTGGCTCATAGGATAAATATTTGATTTAAACAATGTCAGATTTGAAACTCTGCAATATGCATCATAAGATTCATCTGGAACGTAAATTTTAACAGTATCAACAAATTGATTTGCAAATGCTGATGAACCTATTTGTGGTGGAGATGTTCGATAAAAAGTAATAGTTTTTAATCTACTAAAATATTCTATAGGTTCAGTTATTTCAGCATTAAAGCAGCCTGCACTTAGAGAAGTCACATTTTCATGAAAAACTATATTATTAAAACAGCCACCAAAGTTAAATGTTGCACGAATTGCTGTGATATGAGATGGTACAATTAAATCGCAATCAAATATTCTATTGCATATTAAATTCATGGGGAAATATGTAAAATTTGTATTATTAAAAGCAAATTCATTGTGATAAGATTTACCACCTAAATCAAAAGAAAATGATAAATTACCAAAAAAAGTAATACCGCTAGGAATTATAACTTTATCACAATTTTCTCCTGTGCTACGAAAACCTCCTTCACCAATGTATTCTAAACTATTTGGAAGAATAGACAAGTCAATATTTTTTGCTTTGCTAAGACCATATTCGCCTACAGTTTTCAAATTCGTTGCTATTTCAAAATTTGAAATAGTTAAATCATCTCCTTCTCCAAAAGTGTAAGCTCCAATTTCTTCTAGTTCAGGATTTAAAGTTATTATCATTTTATGCGGAGTATTACCGAACAAGTATGGACGAATACTTGTTTTACCAGATTCAACAGCAAAATAGTAAGTGTTAGTGCTTTCAGGGTTATAATACAAATACATTTCTTCAAATTCTGTACTATCCAAAGCTACATATGTACCCGTTTTTAATTTGCTATCTTTTGCATAAAAAGTTTTTCCCTGAACTACATCTTGTTCACTGGCTGTAGCAATACTTAAATTCGGTGAATCTATACTATTTATACCAGCAGTAATTTCACTTGGACTCGGGTGAGTATATGCAGTTTGAACGACTCCACCTTTATCTATAATTGCACTTTTTTGCAGCTCCAATTCTTGTTTTAATTCTTCTAAACTATCCATAAAATCTCCTTTTTATTTTTTAATAGTTTCCAGTTAAGACATTATCAATATCTTCTTTAAAGACATAACTACCTTTCAATATAAAATCAAGTTCATTTTTTACTTCTAAAAGATGATAGTATTTTTCTAATTTTTTTTCTAAATCTTCTATTTTTTTTAATGCTAATTCTAACATCTCTTCCATATATATATCTCCTAAATTGATTTTAAAAGTTAAATCTTAATTTTAACCTAAACGTGACAATATAGACAAAAAAGTTTGCACAATTACATATAATGTGCTATAATATAAAAAGGAGATATTATGTCTAAGAATTTAAAAATTGCTTATATTTTATCATTAGTATTAGCTAGTATTATTATTGCTTGGGGTACTCTATCAAATTACTTTACAGGAGTTGGGGTATGTTTTGTGGCAGTGCTTGGTATATTAATTGCTTTAATAATATTATTGTTGACAGATAATTTTGTAAAATCTAGAATTAAAGATTTGTTTATTATCAGCAGTGTGTTTGTATTTCTTGAATTTTTTGTATATTTTTTAATCGAATTTGCTCTCATTAATTATGATGGAATTGTTGGTATGCAAAGATATCAAATGATTATATCAATATTAGCATTTATATTTTTGATATATATAACATTTAGATTTATATTAGATTTAAAAGATATCAAGATATCATTTATAGAAACTATGTTGGGGAATAAAGAACGCGTGAAAAAAATTAAAACAGCTAAAGAATTATCAAATGGTTCACTTGAAGATAAACCTAATAAAAAAAATAATGATATTAAAAATACCGCACCAGATGTGGTAGAGCAAAATCAAGATAATAATTTAGATATTGAAATAGATGAAGAATAAATAGGCAAAAGCCTATTTTTTTATATCAAATAATTGAAAAGTTTAATTTTTGTGTTGACATCAATTATTTTATGTG
Source organism: uncultured Clostridia bacterium (assembly GCA_944384445.1). Taxonomy (GTDB): domain Bacteria; phylum Bacillota; class Clostridia; order Christensenellales; family UBA1242; genus Onthoplasma. Next base: position 4,710 of record CALWTL010000005.1, read on the forward strand.
ATATTATAATATTGCACCTGGTAGGTGTTTTTTTAACATAAATAAAATATAAGGAGAAAATATGGCAAAGAAAGCAAAAACTAAAAGAGAAAAGATAATATTAGAATGCACTGAATGTAAAAATAGAAATTACAATAGCACAAAAAATAAAGCAAACGACCCTGAAAGATTAGAAATCAAAAAATATTGTCCAACTTGCAGAAAAACAACAGCACACAAAGAAACTAAGTAGAGGTGAATATGTCTAATAAAAAGAAATCTGCCAAAAAAAATAAATCTGTGAATACTAATGCAAATTTAGAAAATTCTAAACTTGAAGAAAATCAAAAGAATGTTTTAAATGAAAATAAAGAAACAGAACAAGTAGAAATGGCAGAACAACAATCAGAGCAAACTGAAAACACACCAAAGAAAGTTCAAAAAGAAAAAGTTGTTGAAGTTAAAGCAAAAGACTTAGCAAAGACAAAGAAAAAAGAAAAAAATAAAAAATCTAATAAAGTGGCCAAAGCATTGAAAGACACGGGTAATGAGTTAAAAAGAATCAGTTGGCCACCATTCAAACAAGTTGTAAAACAAACGAGTATTGTACTTGTGTTTGTTATTGTTTTCACAGTCGTATTATTTGGATTTGACCAACTATGTATATGGTTGACAAGTTTCTTATATTAATTATATATAATTTTGTTATTTAAGGAGAATATGGAATGGCTATAATAGATAAAGACATTGATAAAGAACCCAAATGGTATGCTTTGCGTGTATTCGTTGGATATGAAAATGTTGCAAAACTTAATTTAGAAAATACAATTGAAAAATATGATTTACAAAATCGTATATTTGATATCGTTATACCTATGGAAGACGTTTTAGTAGAAAAACGCGGAAAAAAAGCATTGGTTCCAAAGAAAACAATGCCAGGATATCTTTTGGTAAAGATGCTTTATGGAGATGACATTTGGCATGCAGTAATTCATACTCAATACATTAATAGTTTTGTTGGACCAAAAGGAAGACCTGTCCCAATAACTGACGAGGAAGCAAGAAGATTGGGAGTTGATGGAGTAAACAAAGAAGTCAAAATTGATTTAGATGTTAATGTTGGAGATACAATTGAGATAATTGATGGTTCATTATCTGGTTTTGTTGGAAAAGTTAAAGAAGTTGATAAAGAAACCCAAAAACTTATTGCAATAGTTGAAATGTTTGGTCGTGATAGTGAAGTCGAATTAAAATTCAACCAAGTACGTATTGGCAATATATAAGATAGAAAGTTTATTAACTAGTAATCTATTATAAATATATATAGTTGTTTATTTAAACAATCAATGTATTGACTATTTATTAGTCTTATGATAATATAAAAAAGGAAACTAATCAGCCTAAAAGAGAGAGAACTTCGTGGGAGGATAAAATTTAAGATTATCCAATTAACCACGCCATATAATAGGAGGAAATTATGGCAAAGAAAGTTAAATCTGTTGTCAAAATTCAACTTCCTGCAGGAAAGGCAACTCCGGGGCCACCAGTTGGTTCTTCATTGGGACCTCACGGAATAAACATAGCAGGATTTGTAAAAGAATTTAATGACAGAACAGCAAAACAAGTCGGATTTGTTATCCCTTGTGTAATCACAATTTATGAAGATAGAAGTTTTACTTTTGTCTTAAAACAACCACCTGCTGCTGATTTAATTAAAAAAGAAGCAGGAATCGAGAAAGGTTCAGATAAGTCTCGAAACAAAGTTGGTAAAATTACAGTCGAACAACTTAGAAAAATTGCAGAGATGAAGATGCCTGATTTGAATGCAAGTTCAATTGAAAGTGCAATGAGCATGATAGCAGGTTCTTGTCGTAGCATGGGTGTCATAGTGGAGGGCTACAATGAAAAGAAGTAAAAATTATGAAGAAGCTTTGAAATTGTTAGACAAGACCAAAACTTATGACGCTAAAGAAGCAATGGAACTTGTGACAAAAACTAGCAAAGCTAAATTTGATGAAACAGTTGAATTGCACATTAGACTTGGTGTAGATGGTAGAAATGCTGATCAACAAGTTCGTGGAGTTGTAGTATTACCTGAAGGTACAGGAAAATCAGTTCGTGTATTAGTAATAGCAAAAGGCGATAAGGCAGAAGAAGCTAAAAAAGCAGGTGCAGATATTGTTGGTGATGATGAAATCATTGCAAAGATAATGTCTGGTAATTGGCTTGATTTTGATGTATGTATTACAACACCTGACATGATGGGAGCATTGGGAAGATGTGCTCGTATATTAGGACCAAAAGGTTTAATGCCTAATCCAAAGAGTGGAACCGTCACAATGGATGTCACTAAAGCCATAAAAGATGTAAAAGCTGGTAAAGTTGAATATCGTCTTGACAAACAGAACATTGTACACGTTCGTATAGGTAAAGTAAGCTTTGGAGCTGATAGATTATTAAATAATTTAACCACTATTATGGACGCTATTATAAAAGCAAAACCTGCTGCAGCAAAAGGTACTTATATCAAATCAGTATATGTTGCTACAACAATGGGACCAAGTTTAAAGGTTAATTATTCAGAGAATAAATAAAAAGACACTTAAAGTGTCTTTTTTTATTTTTTTAACACAATTTAATATGGATTTTTTATTTTTTTCCTGTAGAACCTAGTCCGCCACGATTTGTATTTTTTAATTTTGCGACAGTTGTTATTATATGTTCTGGTTGATGAGCAATAATTCTAAATTGACAAATTCTATCGTTTTTATGAATAGTTGTATCACGAAAAGCAATTGCTGGGAACATCCATTGGTCATCATCTCCACAATAAGATTCATCTATAATACCTATGCTATTTGCTTGTAATATTCCAAAATTTTTGAAAGTACTACTTCTAGGAGCAACTATTGCTTCGTATCCGTGAGGTAGTATAATTCCTATACCTAATTTTATTAATTTAAATTCTCCAGCTTTTAGGTCAATGTCTTCGGCAGATCGCAAATCATACCAATCACTTTTATTTTCAATAAATTTTATTGGTTCAATATCAGTAAAATATTTTACTTTTAATTCTAACATTTTATCTCCTTGTAAATTAATTTTTGAATTTATTTTTTAATTAAACGCTTATCATTTGAATCTAGCATAATGTTTAAACATATATTTTTATTTGTAAGTCTACTAAATATTCTTTCATCATATCTATTTAAAATGTCATCAGGGGATAGATTTGATGAAATAATAGTTGGTAGTTTGTGAATCTGTCTTGTATTAATAATATTATAAAGATATTCTTTTGTGACATTGTTTAAAATTGGTTCAGTACCTAAATCATCAATTAATAAGATATCTGCATTTAAACAATCTGAAAATTTGTAAGATTTTCCAATATGGTAAAGTCTTGCCAATTCATTTAATTCAAACATTGTTTTAAAGCATACAACATAACCATTGTTTATAAATTCATTAGCTACAGATTCAAGCATAAAAGTTTTTCCACTACCTGCACCACCAATTATGTTAATATTAATTTTTGATACGCTAGGATAATTTTTGCACCAAGTTTTTAAAATTTCAGTAGCTTTTTTATCAGTTTCATTCATAATGCTTGAATCGCAATCTTTGAATGAATGAAAATTTATTTGACTACTGCATATTGACGATAATCTTTTATTCAATTCTTTTTTTATACATGAGCATATCTTATTGCCATTTAAACCAGTATCTTTACATATTGGGCAATCATAATGAGGTGTTAATTTTGATTTTTCGATGTTTTTATTTTTTAAATATAGGTTAATTTTCTTTTTTAAATCATCTACATCATTTTTAAGCTTTATATTTTCTTGGTCATATTTTGATTTTAAATATTCTAATTGTTTTAAATTATAATCAGTATAGATATCATTAAAATATTTATCTTTTCTAAGTTTTTTGATAAAATTGTCACATTCTTCTTCTGCACGAATACGTTTTATTAAATAATTTTGTTTTATTTCTTCTATTATCTTTTTTTTATCCATTTTATACCTCGATTTCATCATCTAAATTTGTCAAAAAACTTGATATCTGTTCTTTTGTGTAATTATTGCGGATAAAACCAGAATTTTCTTTGATATTTTTTGAATTATTAGCTTTGTCGGCTTTTACTTCAGTAAGTGTTTTGAGACCTTGACTGTTCCAATTTGATAAAATTTTATTTAAATATTGCATTGCATTGTTTGTACCAGCACTTATTGATGCTGCATATAATATTATTTCATCAGTGAACTTCCAATCAATAGTCCAAACTTTGTAGAATTGTCTATCTGAATTGTTAACATTCCTTGCTAATTTTAAGGTGCTTAAAATTTCCTTAATCTTTTTATCTTGTGCTAAATTATCGTCTAAATATTGAATATAAGCATCAAAGTTTACAATTCCTAACTTAAATAACTTAGTTATAATGTTGTTCATTCCTTCTAAAGTTTTTATAGAAGATAAAAAGCAATTATTGGCAATCATTTGTAAAGTCTTTAAATCATATCCCATATTTATCCACGAGATTATGTAAGTATCAATTTCTTTAGTTAAATCTTCATAGTATATACCCAATTCTTTATTAACTGTTATTGCGAGAAAATATAAATTTTCTTTTTCTGATTCATAGTTTTCAATTTCAGAAACAGATGTCAATTTCATTTGATAATATTTAGTTAAATAATCATCAAGAATTTGCATATCTGTTCTTCTTTTTTTTGATTTTAAATTTTTTACTACAAAGATGATAGTGTTTAATTCAAAACCATATAATGATAGCCATTTATTTAAAAGTTCTTTATCTTCAATTTGAATTTTTCTTTTGCTACCCATAGCTAAAAGAATTAAACTAATATTATCATCAACTATTCCTAATTCTTCAATTTTTTTATTTACAGAATCTTTTGACAAGATTCCTTCACGAATCCAATCTTTTGCAACGGTTATAGCATAATTAGGTAAAATTTTAAACTCTTTATAATTTACACAATACTTAATTATTTCAATTAAAGCAGATTGTTCTATATGTTTGTTTTCAATTAAATAATAAAATTCACTATATTCGTTTTGGGTAATCATATGATTAGGGAATAATTCTTGCACTTGAATATTAAAATCAGTATATTTATTTGTTTTATATTTTTTTATTGCTTGAGCGTTGCTAATAACTGGTAAATATCTTATTTCAACTGGATTAGTAGACAATACTTGTACTAACCCTTTTTCTTCCCAATATTTAAACAATGAAATGATGTCTTCTTCATTCAAATTTAAAGTTTTGCAAAAATAATCTAATGTATTATCATCATCAGATACGTTTGTACATTTATATAACCCTAAGATATAAGCTTTTACACATAAATCAGATGCGTTTGGCAAATATTCGCTGATAAAAGTATTATCAACAATGGTTTTATTGCTAGTTTGATAACCAGGTGAAAATTTACAAAAACTCATAATTATAGTTTAACATAAATTTTTTGGTTTGTCTATTATATATCTTTAAAGGTTAATACCATTTTTTGTTTATTTGTTCTAGCGAAAATAAATTTTTCATATTATTTATTATGAAAAAATACATTTCAATCTTGTTAATTTTAATAATTGGACTAGCATGTGTTGCATGCAAAAAAAAGGATAATATTAATGAAATTAGTAAAAATTTATCAAATTATGAAATTTCACTAGATTTAAATACTGAAACTAAAAGTTCAACTGCAATATTGAATCTAGATTATATCAATAAAACTAATGATGCGTTGAGTGAATTGAAATTTCATTTATATCCACAATTTTTCAAAGAAGATGCTACAAAATTAGTAGTGAGCAGTACAAAATTAAATGATGCGTACCCAAATGGTATGAGTTATGCAGAATTTGAAGTTGATAGAGTAAAAATAGAAAATAAAGATGTAAATGTTCAATATTCTGGTAATTATAATGATATATTAGTAGTCAAATTGTTTAATAATTTAATGCTAAATAATAGAGTTAATATAAGTATAGAATTTAATTTTACACTTCCAAATTGTGAACACAGATTTGGATATGGGGATAATACTATTAATTTAGCAAATTTTTATCCTATTGTATGTGTGTATGAGAATGGAGAATTTGACGAAAGCGAATATAATCCCAATGGAGATCCATTTTATAGCGATATGGCTAATTATGAAGTAAAAGTAAATTTAGATAACAATAAGTTTGTCGTTGCAGGAACTGGCGAAAAGACAGACGTGAAAAAAGTAGATGGTAAGTATCAAACATCATTTAAAGCAAATTTAGTTCGCGATTTTGCTTTGGTAATTAGTGATAAATTTAATGTTATATCTAAGAAGACAAACAATATAAATGTAGAATATTATTATTTTTCTGATGAAAATGCAAATAAATCCTTACAAGCAGGAGTTGATGCTATAAAAACATTTTCTAATTTGTTTGGAGAATACCCATATTCATCATTTTCAATTGTAAAAACAGATTTCATATATGGGGGTATGGAATATCCAAATTTGATAATGGTTAGTGCAGACATAGACAATATTGACGATTATATGAATGTTATAATTCATGAAACTGCTCATCAATGGTGGTATGCAATGGTAGGTAATGATGAATATACGTATCCATGGTTAGATGAAGCATTGACAGAATATTCCTGTTTATTGTTTTATGATAACAACAAAGGTTATAACTTAACTCATTCACAAATGATAAATGCATCAAAATCAAATTACACACTTTTTGTGACTGTTTATCAAGATGTACTTGGTAATTTAGATACTAGCATGCGTGCTGTAAATGAATATGCAACTGAGCCTGAATATACATATTGTATATATGTTAAAGGGGTATTAATGTTTGAAAGTTTATATCAATTAATTGGTGAAAAAAATTTTATTTCAGGTTTAAAAACTTATTTTAATGAAAATAAATACACTAATGCAAATCCGAATGATTTGATAACGGCATTTGAAAAAGAGTGTGGAAATGAATTGGATAATTTTTTTGATAGTTGGATAGAAGGTAAAGTAATAATAAGATAAAAATAAAAAAATAACGATAAAAATAATAAAAATATAAGTTTTTTATTATTTTTTTATAATTTTTTAATTTTTTATGAATTATAGTTTAATTTTTAATTTAAATAAAATTCATAATATTGTTAAATTTTTTATAATTAAATGATATAAATAAAAATTAAAAATAAAATAATTAAATAAAATTAATATAATATTTGTAAAAAATAGTATTTTTGTTTATAATTAAATAAATGAAAATGCTTTGGGGGTATTTGAAGAAATACAAAAGGTTCATTATTATTGGACCTTTGTTTAAATTAATTGAAGCATTTTTGGAGTTGTTTAATCCCTTGTTAGTTGCAAAAATTATTGATGTAGGTGTGACAACGGGAGATATTAGTTTTATCATAAAAGTTGGAATCATTATATTAGTATCAAATATTGTCGGTTTTGGTTTTAGTGTAATAAGTCAAAAATGTTCAGCTATAACTAGTGTAGGAGTTGCAACTGATATTAGATATGATTTATTTAAAAAAATATCCACATTTTCACATAGCGAATTAGATAAATTTGGCACAGCATCACTTGTAAATAGACTTACAAACGATATTATGCAGGTTGAAAATGCAGTTTCAATAGTGATGAGATTGATGATACGTGTACCATTTTTGTTAATAGGTGCTTTTGTACTTAGTCTTATCATTAATATTAAAACGTCTTTAATATTTTTAGTATTAATACCAATAATGACTATCATTTTAATAATTTATATGAAAAAAACAACTCCATATTTTAAAATTATGCGTACTAAGTTAGATAAAATTACAAAAATCACAAAAGAAAATTTATCTGGAACGAGAGTTATTAGGGCATTTAATAAGCAATCAGACGAACAAAAAAGATTTGAATATTCTAGTGAAGATTATACTAAAACAAGTATTAAGGTTTCAAAAATTTCTGCACTTTTAAATCCTTTAATTTATTTAATTGTAGATGCGGCAACAATTGCACTTCTTTATATTGCGGGTATCGAAATTAATATTGGAGGAATGACACAGGGAGATATTATAGCTTTAATAGATTATGTGGCTATAATAACTATATCACTATTATTGTTATCTCAAATTATTGTGATGCTTGTTAGAACAGTCGCAAGTTTGCATAGAATAGATGAAATGAGAAAAACTATTCCTAGTATCACTGAACCTGTCAATGGAAAAGAATTTAAACGTCTAATTTATGAAAACATATTAGAATTTAAAGATGTTTGTTTTAATTATTCTATGGATAGTAAAGAAAAATCTTTTATAAAAAATCTTTCTTTTGAACTAAAACCGAAACAAACATTAGGTATTATCGGAGGTACAGGAAGCGGAAAAACTACTATAGCTAATTTAATTTCTCGTTTCTATGATGTGACCAGTGGGGAAGTGTTATTCAAAGCTAAAAATGTAAAAGAATTTACTATTAAACAGTTAAGAAAAGAAATCAGTATAGTTCAACAGCGAAGTGTATTATTTAGTGGAAGCTTACGGGATAATATGAAGTTAAGAGACGAAAATGCGACTGATGAACAGATAGTAGACGCCCTTAAAATAAGTCAAGCTTGGCAATTTGTCTGTGAATGGCCTAACAAATTGGATTATCAAATAATGGCAGGTGGTAAAAATGTCAGCGGTGGACAGATGCAACGTTTGACAATAGCACGTGCGTTGATAAATAATCCTGATTTATTAATATTAGACGACAGCAGTAGTGCACTAGATTTTATGACTGATTCAAAATTAAGGAAAGCTTTAAAGTCTTTAGATACGACACTGGTTTTGATTTCACAACGTGCGACTTCAATAAAAAATGCAGATTTAATAATTGTTCTCGATAATGGCGATGTTGTCGGAATGGGGAAACATAATGATTTAATGAAAAATTGTGAAATATATAGAGAAATTTATGATTCACAAGCGAAATAGGAAATTATGAAGAAAAAAGGATTTAAACAATTACTTTCAAAATTGTTGCCTTATGTGCGTCCACATAAGATGTCTTTTTATTTGTCTGTTGTTTTTACAATAATATCTATAAGTGTTAATATGGCAATTCCAATCTTTTCTGGATTGGCAATCGATTGTATGATAGACATAGGGAATGTAAATTTCCACTTGTTGTATGAATATTTAATTATTATTTTAGTTCTAACCATTTCTAGTTCTTTATTAAGTTGGTTAGGCGAATATAATATGAATATATTAACATATAGGACTAGTCAATCAATAAGGAATTCTATATATCACAAATTAAATAACGTACCTATAAAATATATAGACAACAATTCACATGGGGATATAATGAATACAATGATTGCAGACGTTGAAAATGTGACTGACGGATTTTTAAGTGGATTCAAATCAATTTTATGTGGAATATTTCAGTTGATTGTAGTTATGATAATCATGTTAGTATTAAAATGGTCATTAGCATTAATAGTAATTGTTGTTGCACCATTGTCATTACTTTTGGCAATTAAAATAACTAAAAAAAGTAAAATATTATATAGACAACGCGTAGAAATCCAAGGAGATGTAAGTGGGTATGCTGAAGAAATGATTACTAACATGAAAATTATTAAAGCATTTAATGATGAAGAAAATACTGTACAAAAATTTAATGTTTTAAATAAAAAATTATATGGTTCGGCTGAAAAATCATCTTATTATGCTTCGTTAGCAAACCCTGCATCACGATTAGTTAATGGTATTTTATATGGGATTATAGGAGTGACGGGTGCGTTTTTTGCAATAAATGGATTGAGAATTGGTAAGATTTCTTCATTTTTAAATTATTCAGATAATTTTACTAAACCATTTAATGATTTAACTAGCATATTTGCAGATTTAAATATTGCAATCGCTAGTGCTGGGCGAGTTTTCAAATTGTTAGATGAGCAAAATGAGTTAGAAGATAAAAATCTACCAATTTTAAAAAAATGTAATGGGAAAGTTGAAATAAAAAATGTTGATTTTAGTTATTCAAGTTCATTTAAATTAATAGAAGATTTTAATTTAAAAGTTAATAAGGGCGAGAGAGTAGCAATAGTAGGTCCAACAGGTTGCGGAAAAAGTACAATAATAAATTTGTTAATGCGATTTTACGATGTAAATAGTGGATCTATTAAAGTGAGCAACAAAGATATTCGTAAAGTGACACGTGCGTCTTTTAGAAGTTTTTATGGTATGGTTTTGCAAGAGAGCTGGTTGTATAATGCTAGTATAAAAGAGAATGTCGCTTATGGTAAACCTAATGCTAGTATGGATGAAATAATAGAAGCTTGTAAACTCGCAAATGCTCATCAATTTATTGAAAAATTACCTAACGGATATGAAACAATCATAACAGAGCGAGCGGATAATATCAGTGCAGGTCAAAAACAACTTTTATGTATTGCTAGAATTATGTTATTAAAACCACCTATGATGATTTTAGACGAAGCAACCAGTAATATAGACACTCGTACTGAAATGAAAATACAAGAAGCTTTAAATGTAATAATGGAAGGAAGAACCTGCTTTATAGTAGCCCATAGATTATCAACTATTGAAAACGCAGATACAATTTTAGTTATGAATAAAGGTAGTATAGTAGAACAGGGTAATCATAAAGAGTTATTAGAAAAACATGGTTTTTATTATGATTTATTTAACTCACAATTTGGTATATAAAATTTAAAATATTTTTTGATTATTAATTAAATCTAAAAATATTTTTTTATTTTCTATTAATCTTTTTTCATTAGGATTTAATATAATAGCCTTTTCAACTGCACTTAATGCTCTCTTATAATCGCCAATTTCATAATAGCAAATAGATAGATAATCATAAGGCAAACTACCCCAACATTCAGGCATAGACATATAATTTATTTGTCTATTTTGAATTTTTAACATTTCATTAAAGACAAATGCAGATTTTATAAAATCTTTATCTTCAAAATATTTGATAGCTAATTCATAATAGGATTCGCGTACATAATCGGCTTCTAAAATTGCTAACATTAAATAATATTCTTGATTTAATGGTTCACCTTTATATTTGTAGCAATTTGCAATATATCTTAAACTCGCTGCTCGTTCAATATCCCATATAGCAGTGGGTAAATTTAAGTGTTTTATAAACATTTCAATTGCTTTGTCGTATTCTTTGTGAAACATGTATTCTCGTGCTAAATAATGAGTGTTTCTATCGTCATTTGGATTTTCTTTTACTGACATTTCTAGAAGAGGAAGATAAGATGCTCTAGATTTAGTATTGTCAGCTTTGTGATTTAGTTGTATGTTTGGTAAATCAATCGTAATTAAATTTTTGTCTGTTGTTGGAACTAAAATCTCATGAACAGGATTTTTCCATTTATAATATTTGTTTTTATGAATTTTATCAGCCATAAAAACAATACCTTCACTGCCATCTGGATTGAAATTCCACGTATATCTATATCTGACTCTACCAGTATTTTCAGTCCAATTGTTTTTTAAGATTGTACTCCAACCAGGTTCAAAATATTCATCTATATCGATTGATACACATATTTCCGCATCATCTGGAATTAATTTCATACTATCATTTCTTGCTTCATCAAATCTAAAATTTTCATAAATTTTTTGTTCTACAATAATTCCTAATTCTTTAAATTTTTCAAAACTAGTATCCGTACTTCCTGTATCTAAAACACAAATGTAATCTGCTTCTTTAACTGAATTATACCATCTTTCAATAAATTTACTTTCATTTTTTGCAATTGCATAAACACATATTTTTTTATTCATAATTTTATTTATGACAATGATTATAAATTTGTGTAATTATAATTTGTAAAAAAATATCAATTTTTGATGAAAAAACCTAAAAACTATTAATTATTTGACAATTAAGATGTATTTATTATAATAATATTATGTTAAATGTAAATTTGAATGAAGATGAAAGAAAAATTTTAATAGAAGAATTATTGAATGTGTTGACTAAAGAAAATGAACAGAAATTGCCAAATGATTTAACTGACGATGATAAGCGTTGGATATTAAATAATTTAATGTTGATGCGTACAATGGGGTATTTAGATGCAGAATTTATAAATAAACAAGACAGACTATTGTCGTATGAAAATGCATTGTCTGGTATTGTTAAAATAAATTGTTTTAAATTTAAAAAAAATTATGTTATGACAAACATAAACATTACAAAATTAGAAGTCGATGCTTTGGTTTTGTTTTCTAATAATATTTTTGGGAGATTAGATGCACATTTTAAATGCTTAGAAAATGAGATATTATTGAAGGCAGGTTTACAAATTAATGAAGATTTAGCATTCAAATTAAAGTCTGACAATGGAATAGTAAATTATCGACAACCGTATGTTGTAGAGGGATATAATTTGCCAGCTAAAAATATTGTTAAAGTTATTTTACCCAATTTATATTTCAAATTTTCAGAAATAGAAAAGGACAAACTAAAAGAAAATTTAAGAAACCTTTTTGTAAAAGCAAAGGCGGACAAATGGAAATCAATGGCGGTTGAATTAAGCGAATTTCCGCTTAATTATCCAAAAGATATATTAAAAAATATTATTATAAACGAATGTAAAAATTTAAATAAAGAATATAGGACAAAAATAAATTTAGTTTTTGCAGAATAAAAGTTATTGAATAATATAAAATTACATATATTTGAAGATTATTAAATTACTTTTTTCAAGTGCTGATATTATATCGGATAGACTATTTAATAAAATATTTAAACAATTATTACTTAATTTTTTGTAATATTCTTTTTCTTCTTTTAAATTCCAATTTTTTATTTCTATTATGCAGGTAATAATTTTTTTTATAAATGTAAAAATATTAAATTCATTAATTTGTTTTTTATATTCAACATCAATTTGAAATACTGCATGAAAATTGTCCATAATCTGTTCTAATGTTTTTTTTACATTAGTAATTGATATAGTTATGTTTTTATTATATCGTTTGTCTAATCCAAAACAAAAGTGTCTACATTCTTCCAATAAAATATATATTTTATCTATGCATGTTTTTCGATTAAATGGCAAAAATTTCTCGTATTGAGATTGAATCATTTTATAATTTTCATCATTTAAAATTGGAAAGTCATCATAATTCATATATAATTTTATGCATTAAAAAAATTAAATAGAATAAAATATATTATTATTTTTTAATTAATATTAAAATCAAAAAAATAAAAAAAATAGTAAAATTAAATTAAATTAATAAATTTTTCACTATTTTTTTATAATATATTTATTTTTTTATAATTTCATATTCATTATTTGGTTTATCTACTATTGAATATCCTAATATGCTGATTTCATCTCGTAATAAATCACTGGTTTTATAATCTTTATTGATTCGGGCATTTTTTCTATTTTCAGCTATTTTGATTATTTCATCTGGTATTATAATTTTTTCATCTGAAATTTCGTTTAATTTCAATCCTAAAAACTTATCAAAATCTAAAATTAGATTATAAATATCTATGCTATCAGGATTATTTTTTAGAGCGTCCCACATAACAGAAAGTGCAAGCGGAGTATTAACGTCATCTGCAATGTATTCAGTAAACTGTTTTTTGTAATCTTCAATTTTTGATTTTTCTATTTTATTTATTCCTATTTTATGTTTTAACAATAGTCTTTTCAAATTTGCATAACTTTCTTTTGAATTATTTAAAGCTTCGAATGTAAAATTTTGAGGTTTTGAATAATGTGCTGATAAGTAGAATAGTCGAAGTTCCATTGGAGAATATCCTTTTTCTTTTAAACTTGCTAATGTATAAATAGAACCTTTTGATTTACTCATCTTACCACCATCAAACATGAGATGTTCTAAATGAAACCATATATCTACAACATTATGACCGCATTTTGCATAATTTTGAGCTATTTCATTTTCGTGATGAACCGTTTTATGTTCAATGCCACCACCATGTAAATCAATGTGCTCACCTAAAAATTTGTTTCCAATTGTACTACATTCTATATGCCAGCCAGGATAACCGACACCCCATGGACTATTCCAGCGTTGTATATGGTTATCTTTTGCTACTACCCAAAGAACAAAATCCGCAGGATTTTTCTTTTCTTCGTCTATTTCAATACGTGCTCCAAATTTTTTTTCGTTTTGGTTCATTCCGCCGAGTTTGCCATAATCTTTGAATTTACTGGTGTCAAAGTATACTCCATTTTTTGTAATATAACCATAACCATTATCTATTATGTCTTGTATAAATTTAATAATATCGTCTATTACAGATGTCGCAGGGCAAATGTGTTCTGGTGTTTCAATGTTCAAGTCTTTCATATCGTTAAAACAAATATCCCAATAATATTTTGCAATTTCTTCAGGAGATTTGTGTTCTCGTCGTGCAGCTACTTCCATTTTGTCTTCACCTGTGTCTTCATCACTAGTCATGTGTCCAACGTCTGTAATATTCATAGCATGGTTGATATTATATCCTAAATATTTTACGGCTCGGCGTACACAATCCATTACAAAAAAAGCTCGCATGTTTCCAATGTGTTGAAACCAATAAACTGTTGGTCCACAAAAATAATAATTAACTGTGTTGTTAATAGGTTTTACAGTTTGTTTTTGTTTTGTAAGTGAGTTAAAGATTTTTAATTCCATTTTAATTCCTTTTTTTATAATCTTACTTGTGATTATAAATTATATTTATTTGAATGTCAAGAAATTTAATTTTGTCTATTTTAATATTTGTAAAATTGTGTTTTATATAAATTATAAATTTAAAAAAAATTTAAAAAAATAATAAAAAACATCAAAAAATAATTAAAAAAGATAATAAAAAACTAAAAAATAAATTTTTTTTGAAATCATAATTAAAAATGTAAATAATTTTTTTAAATTTTTGCGTTATTTATATATTTATAATATTATTTATATTTTTTTGTGATAAATATTTGATAAAATGTCATTAATGTGTTAAAATATATTTAATTGAGAAATGACATAAAAGGGGTTAATATGTCAATACTAAAAAATAAAAAATTTTATATCTGTATTATACTCGCATGTGTAGCGTTATTTATTTTTGGTTGTAAAAATAAAACTCCAGTAGAAGACATATCTTTTCGTGAAGATGAAATTGTGTTATTAGTAGGAGAATCTTATACTCCAAAGATTTCTGTATCGCCTAGCTATGCAACAAACTCTTCATATACTTTACTAAGTAGCAATTCATCAATCGTAAGTGTCAATGGAGAAAAAATACTAGCTGTATCTGAAGGTAATACAACTATTAGAGTTAGATCAAATGATAATTCATTGATTGAAGATGTGATGACGGTAATAGTGAGAAAAAATAAAACAGTTTTAGATACTCCAAGAAATTTAACTTATAATCAAAATCTGCAGACATTTACGTTTGATAATGTTATAAATGCGACAAGTTATACTATTCGCATAAACGGACAAGAAATTAATTTAGGAAACAGTAATACATATTCGCTTGAACAATATAACATTGAGTATGGTAATGCATTCGATACAGTTTTGTCAGTTCAAGTTAAGGCTAATGCCCCTACATATAGTCAAGCTTTTATTAATAGTGACTATACAAATGAATTATTGATTTATCAAAATAGTCCTATTAAATCTGCTAGTATTACAAATGGTATATTAAAATTCGAAAAAAATGTTAATTCAATAAACTATTCTATTTTGATAAATGGAAGCGAATATGTGCGTGGTAGTGATAATATTGTTGATTTAACACATGTCCCTGCGGGCTATGCAGGTAATAACGTGACAGTTGGCATCATTTCATTAGTAGATAATCAAATTAAATTAATGAATACCTCTGAAGTACAGTATTATGATTCTAAAAATTATGATATCAAGGCATCAGTACTCGGCATTGCAGAAGTGAGTATGAATATTTCAACCGTAAATTGGAATAATGTAAATAATGCTGGTTCATATTTTATCTATATTAATGATGAACATGTGGCTACAACAAATAACAATTATTTTGATTTGCGTTCTATAGATAATTTTCAGGATATAGTTAATCAAGAAGGTGGATATTTACTTCGTGTAGAACCAGAGATGAGCGAAAATAGTATAAATATTTTAAAATCAGAAGTCCGAGGAGAAGAATTAAACTTTAATAGATTTGAGACACCTAGCATCTCTACAAACAATAATTTCATTTCATGGCAGACAGTAGAATATGCTAATTCTTATTCAATAGAGTTAATTTATGGAGAGACTGTTTTACGTACAACAACTATAGATAATTCATTTTCACTAGACAGCTATCCGTCAAATACTAACTATACTTTAAATATATTAGTTGATGGAAACAAATATGGAGACGTAAATTATTTAGCTTCCCCAGTATCGACTGTTCAAATCTTTAAACAATCAGATGTAGAATTGGAAATAAATGATTATGTTCTTACTTTAGATGTAAAAAATGGAGATAATTATAAAATTCAATTTTACACATCTGAATCTAATTTAATTGAAGAAACTATTCAAGCTGAAAGTGAAATTCTTAACTTCGATTTATCTAATTATACTTTCTCTGCTGGAATTCATGAACTAATTGTCACCCATTTAGGAAATAATTCTTCAATCTTTGACAGTAATGAATGTTCAATCCAATTTGTCCAATTAGAAAATATTGATAATATAGATATAAATGAAGGTGTAGCGAGTGTATTAATTAGCGAAATTAACGAGCAAGCAAATATAAAATTTGTAATTACTGGGGACAAAGGTACTAATTTTGAAATTAATGCTAACAATTATACCTTTAACACACAAGATTCACAAATGGAAAATTATTTACAAAGTGATGAATATACAATTTCAGTTTATGTTTATGGAGATGGGAAAAATACTTTTTCTGTAGGTGGTAAAGATGCTTTAATTTGTGCTTCAAAATCGTTTAAAGTATTAGATATCCCTTCATTAAGTTTATTAGATAAAGATGTATCTAGTTTAAATATTAGCGAAATAACTGGAGCTGAAAAATATAATATATTTACATTTAAAAATAATCAATATTCATTGACTGATGAATTAACTCAAAACAATTATAATTTTACTCTCGATAATGGAGAAATGAGTATTAAAATTCAATCTGTTGGTGATGGATCTAGTTATTTAAATTCAGCACTTTCAAATGAAATTAAAATAATACGTCTTAGTGCTCCAACTTTAATGTATGATAATACTACTGATATTATTTCAAAAATAGATAATAATCCTACTGAATATATTAGCAATTTTATATTTGAAGTTAATGATATTGAAAATGATTATTTATTTGATAATAGTCCGTTTACAGATTTTGTTGTGGGTGAGAACAGTTTGTCTTTAAAAGTTATTGCTGTTGACCCTAGAGATAATGTTTATTATTTAAATTCATTTGATTATTCTCTTATAATTAATATGATTGATAACACTGCAGATATTACAATTGATGAAGATAATAAATTGGTAATAACTCCACTAAATCAAAATCAAGAATATAATATCAATTTAGTTATTACTATTGATGATGAAGAAATTAGTTTTGAAGGTTCTAACGGAAGACTTCTTAATGAAAACTATACATTGAATTATACTTATTCAATAGAAAATAATGGTTATTATATTGATTTATTAAATACAAATTATACTCCGATTATAGATAAAATGATAAAAAATTTTAGCGTAAAAGTTAAATTTTTAAAATCAAGTACAGGCAATGATGATACAGCTAACAGTGCTTTCACTATTAATAAAAATATAACCGTTTTATCAAAGACAACTGCAGATAGAGATAATCAATATATAACTATAAAAAATATAGTACAAACTTATACATATGAAAATTATGCATTGTTAATTAATAACGAATATCGTTTAAATTTAGATAACTCTATAATTGTTGATAGTGATAATCAACTTTTAAAAATTGACGTAAACTATATCTACGATAATACACCTATTGAATATTTGTCTGATATTAATGAAATAGCAGTTATAACACTCAATATAAATTCAAATGTTGAAAACCCAACACTAAGTGTTATAGGGGATAGTATATTTATTGCACGCGTTGATTTGCCAGAATTAACGGCAACAAAAGACAATACACAAGATGATAATTCTGTAAAAATATCGTTTACTACTAATGATACAATATTTGAAAAAACATATGTGGTTGAAATTTATAATTTAGTTGAAGGTGAAAAAACTAATCTTGTTGAAACGCGATATTCTGATTTAGATGCGAATGAAAATATTATATCTTTTAATCTCGATAATTACAGTTTGACGGGTGATATTTATATTTCTTATAATATTTTGACTAACGGGGAGTATGAAGAAGAAGGTAAAACAATATTTGTATTTAATTCAAATAAGTCAAATGAATTAAAATTTACAAAAATTGACACTGTGACAAATATAATTGTTTCTAATGGATTTATAACATTTGATGCGGTTGAAAATGCAGTAGGATATGAAATTTATAAAGAAACCCCATCAGGATATGAAAAAATAAATACAAGTTTATTAACTAATACAAGTTATAACCTTGCTAATGAAACAGGTAATTTAAAATTATATATCAAAGCGATTTCGTCAATAGATGGTTATACTAATTCAAATCTTAGCCAACTAATTAATGTAAATAAGTTAGCCACTCCAGTATTTAGTGTTGAAAACGGAATGATTATTTTAACTTTATCTCAAGATGCCATCACTTTATTAAATGAAGGTACTATTGATTGTACGATACATATATTAAATGGTTCAAAAGAATATTTCTTAAATATTGAAAATGATGATATATATTTATCTGGAAACAAATTATATATTGACCCATATTTAGTTTTGAATTATGGAGTTAATTCTTTACTAAAAGAAACATTAACAATTAATATTAACGTTAATTATGTAGATAGTGAACAAATGATGTTCTATCTTAATTCTAATAGTATTTCAGTTGATGTTTATGGTCTGTTTGCTCCGACTAATACAAAAAAATATACTTCACAAGAAAATGAAAAGGAAATAATTGAACACATTTCTTGGATTGGAAGCTTGAATAACATTTTAGATGGTGTTGATGTAGGTTATGGATACATTCTTAAAATTCAAGTTGGCGAAAATGTTTATTATAGTTCAGATTCAAGATTGAAATTTGCTCAATCAGAAGATGTGACTAATTTATCTAGTTATCCTAGTGTTTTACAAGAAGTTAATGTGATTTTCCCTTATGGATATGATTTAGATGAAAACGGAATTATTTCCGAATCTGAAATTTTCTTAGCGGGTGAATATCATATTAGTATCAAAGCAATCCCTAAAGTTCAAAGCGGATATAATCTCTTAGCCAGTGCTTATTCTATAGATTATGTTGTATATATTATGGAAACACCGTTTTTGAATGCTAATCAAGGAAGTATAATTTGGCAAACAAACGAGCAGGCTACCGGTTATATTGTTAAAATTTATGATTCAGATTTTACTACTGAAATAGATAGAGAAGTATTGACTTCAACAGATTTTGACTTTTCTAACGAACGTTATAATTCTTATTATGGATTATATGGTATTAGTGTTCAAGCAATCAGTAGTAAAGAAAATGTTTTAAATAGTGATACGAGTACTATTATTCAAGTATATCGCATGCCAAAAGTTGATAATATTACAGTTGACGATGGTTCATTAATCATTCATGCAAATAGATTTTTTACTGAAGCTGAAATTCAATTTGTAGATACTGAAACAAATAGAGTTGAATATTTAATATATTCTCGTGCAATGCAAGCAAGTGAACAATTAACTGAATTGGCCATAACTCAATGGAGTGAATTACCTGAAGATAATATTGACCAACTTTATACAGTATACAAATATATTGTAGAAATAGATGATTCAGACATACTAAATGTTTTGGTAAATAGAAGCTATAAAATTAACATTAAATTAAAAGGTAATTCTAATAGAGAATTGTGCGTTATGAACTCTGCACAAACTATTAATGTCAGTGAACTAACAGGTACAAAACTTAATACAAATGTATTTGAAGTAAGTAAGGGAGTCTTGAAATTTGATACTACTGGTGAATATGAATCAATAGATTTAAACTACAATTTTAATAATCAAGATATTCTTGATGAAAATAGTTTTTGGAATGATACAATTGTATACAAAATAACCATTACTACACCTTCTAGTTATGAAATTTATGCAGTTGATTATTATAGATTTTTAGATGCTATATCAAATGGTAAATTGTCATCAGATGAATATGGATTAATGGATGAAAATATGTATAATTTATATGCATACGTAAAATTCACATATACTGATGAAACAGGCACAAAATATCTATATTTTAACGTGTTCAAAGATAATAGTATCAATCTAAAAGATTATAGCAATTTATATTATTTCCCAATTAATGTTATAGTAAAAGATGGAGAATATATTTATAGCAGTGTATCTAGTGAAAAAGAATATTCTTCAATCGATTTATCGTTAGGTGGTTCGTTTGTGTTCCGCGTTAACATATTGGGTGGAGATAGTATTATAAAGACGGATACATCTTCACAATTAATCACATCTCATTTAGCATATTTTACTGCAAATACAAATACATCAAATACGTTTATAAGATATAGTGAAAATATTCTAACTTCATATTTAGGTCAAATCAAATTGAACAATCAGAGTCCAGTTAATGAGTCAGATATTGTAATAGATTATCCACTATATGAATTAACAATTACAAAATTGAATACAGAAGACACAGAGATTGTGTATTTATATTACAATAGTGAAGAAGAAGCAAGACAAATTATTGACAACGAAAATGCTATATATGTGCAAGTGACTTTTGATGAATTAAATGCAATATTATTTGATTTGTCTAATTGCTTAGGCGTTGACGGTAATTATATATTTGCATCTGGAAGTTATGAAATATCAGTGAGAACAATAGCTGGATTAGGTAATAATGAACTTCCTAATGCTTCAGATTATCTACTAAATTCAAAGAATCCAACAAATAGTTATATTTATAATAAGATATCAGATACTTATATGTATGCTGAAAATGGAGTATTAAAATTTGCTTTGACTAGCATTAACAGTAATAATACTACAATTTATATTTATGACTATGAAATTACATTAATTGATGAGTCTGGTACTAGTTATTCTTATCAAATTTCACGTGATAGTGAAGGTGTGAGCATTGATTCTGCTAACCATTTAGTAATCTATGAATTGCCTGCTCAAATTGAGATTGATGGAAGAATTTTGAATATTGAAGATGCAAAAGAATATTCAATTAAAGTTAAAGGATTGGCTCAGGGAAATCAATATGTATTAAATGGAAGTTTTATAAAAGATAATTCAATAGATAGAGAATTAGAATTTTCAAAATCGACAGGAATAAGTATTGCTAATGGTGAAGATTTAAGAATAGAAGATGGTGTATTGAAGTGGAAAGTTTTAGATATAAGTAATTATACGACAGTCACTATACAAATAACTTTTTTAGATTTAAATCAAGAGAAAAAGACTATAACATTTAATACAACTGGAACACAAGTAAATGATGAATTTGGCACTTATCAATATCATTACTATACATTCCTTGATGATAGATATCGTCTAGATGATGGCAGTGGAACAACTTATATAGATTATGGTACAATTTACAATATTAAAATGTACGTTAATGGTACTACAAATAGTGATAAAGCAATTTTAAATAGTAATTATTCTAAAGAAATTCAAATTGAGAGATTGGATAAAATAGATGATTCTCAATTGATGTCTGTCGATGGAAACTTAACATGGAATATTGTAGACAATGCTCAAACTTATGTAGTCACATTGACTTCAAGTTCAGATAGTTATGTATTTATGACGTCATCGAATATGATTGATTTTGGACTATTAACAGACGAAGATGGACAATATTTACAAGCTGGTACTTATTCAGTAAATATTAGAGTTTTTGGAAATGATAAAATAAATTCAAGATTAACTAATTCAACAAAAACATTTATTAAATTAACTCCGGTTGAAAATATAGGTGTTGATAGTTCTAATCCAAATAGCATTAGGTGGGATATAAGTGATAATGCTCAAGGATATTGGGTTAAATTCATTTATAATAATTCAGATGATATAGCAAGCGAATATGAAGAAACAATAATTGGAAAAGAGAATAATTCTATACTTGCTCCTACTGGAATGACTGGTCAATATACCGTCCAAGTTAAAGCTATTGGTGTTGGAAATGGATATGTATTTAATAGTGAAATTAGTTCATATACAAGTTCAAAAGATAGACCAAATCCGGTTAGTGCAGTATTGTATGACAGTGAAAAATATAGATATTATTGGACAACTGCATCTGATTTCAGTGAAGGCGATAGCTTACGTATTACTTATAATTTCAAGCCATTTGTTAAATCTGAAAATGGCATAGAATTAGATACTGAAATTCACTCAGTGGTATTAAATTATAGTTATAATCAAGCGGGAACATATTTTATTCAAGATTCAATTAAATACTATTATTTTGCTCCTACCGTAATGGGACAAATTACAGACTTTACAGTACAAGTTGAACGAGAAGGCAGTTTATATTCAGCAACAAGTAGAGGTGAAGATACGTTAATGAACTTGTATAGTATTGGTTCAGGAACAGAAGATGATCCTTATGGTATTGATACTGTAAATGAACTATTAAATATATCATATTTTACAAATTCATATTTTGAATTATTAGCAGCAATAAATTTTGCAGGTATAGATATTGTTAAATTGATTGAAACTAATGGTGCAATTATATGTTCATCATTTAGTGGCACACTTGATGGTAATGGTTATGCAATTTATGGATTTGGTAATATATACTTGTCACAGATAGAACAATTTGCATTATTTAATGAATTAAATCATGCAAATATTAAAGAAATTGTATTTGGAGAATCAACAATTGATACAATTATTACAAATACATTTGCAAATTCTACTAATAATGTGGTAAACTTATCATTGATTGCAAATAATGCAACAAGTACTACAATTACAGATATTACTACTCATAATATAAAATTTGTATTAGATGGTTTAGGTAGACTAACTAATAACGTATATCTGGGAGGACTTCTTGGTATTTCAACAAATTCTACTATTTCAGGTGCGATTATAGAAATTGAAGTTCAATTCGATGTAGACTTTACTTCTAGCAGTTATATAGGAGGAGCTATAGGATACGGAACTAGTACAACTATTAATTCAAGTGCTACACGTACTTCAAATGTTGATTTTGTAATAACTCAAGCTAAAACAAATAGAACTTTCACTTATGTAGGCGGTATCATTGGTTATTTGATGGGCGATGATAGTAGAAGTACAGGAATTTATCAATCTAATGCAAACGTGACATTTACAAATATTTATGCAAGTAATTTAGGAGGAATTGTTGGATTTATAAGTAAATCTGTAATTCAAAATAGTTCAGTTGATGGAACGATTAATCATACTGGAATTAGTAATAGTACAAATATAGGTGCGATTGCAGGCACTTGTCAAAGCAGTATTATATCAGAAAATACGATTAATTTGTTATTTGATATAAGCATTTCGAATTCTACATCAACCACAATTTATATTGGAGCAGTATCAGGAAGATTAACAACCACGGCTTCAATTGATTGTCAAGTAAAAGATTGCACTATATCTTACGAATTTATCGATTGCACAATATTATCTTCAACCGGTATAGAGACAATTGGTATTTACGGATATAGCAGTCAAACCAATGTTGTGGTATCTGGTTGTAAACAAGGTTAAAAGGGGAACTTATGAATTATTCAGACGAGATTTTAGAGAACAAAGCATTCAATTTCTTCAAACATTTAATGTATAATATAGTCCTTGCAATATGTATTATACTAGTAGTTTGTTTAGTACTTGTGTATGGCTTTAAATTTAAGCCATACGAAGTACTATCAAACAGTATGTTTCCAGTTTTTAAAGCGGGCGATATGATAGTAGTAAAAGCACAAAAAGAATATGTTGAAGGGGATATTTTAAAATTTAATAATTCAGGACTACCTGTCACTCACAGATTATTGGAAATACGTGAAGTAGATGGAATTACATATTATTTATGCCATGGTGATAGTGTTTCAGATTTAACCCAAGAAGAAATTAAAAATATGACTTGGGAAGAAATAAAAGATGATGGGACAATACAGCGAGTACAACTAAACAATATTGAAGGTAAAGTTGTTGCAAGTTTTAATAATTGGGGTTCATATTTTAATTTCATTGGCGATCATAAGCTTCTAATTATTGCAATAATTGTATCAATTTGGTGTGTTAGTGCGACAGCACAAAACGAAATAGATATGAAAAAAAATAGGAGATTATTTGATAATTAATGAAAAAGGTAAAAACTAAGAAAAACTTTATAAAAGTTTTAAGCGTCATTTTAGGCGCAGTTTTTGCATTAACTGTAGGCTATACTTTTGCTGCAGAAATTTTCAATTTTGAAATAGGAAATAATACTTATTCTACAACTACTTATGCGACAAATCAACAATATTCTATTATTAATGATACAGTTAATAATCCAATACCTTTTGGCAGTGGTGCACATAATTATGAAGTTGCTATAAAATATTCGTTTGGATATGATTTTGATATACGTATCCGTTATTCTTTAGAATGGAGTGGCGGAAATAATAATGATACAAATAATGTGATATTAAATTATGCTAATAGAGATGGTTACATTGTTGATAATCAATATATTTATTATAAAGATACAATATCAGCAGGCAACGATACTTTAATGTTATTTACTGGAGTAGATTTTATTGATTCTTCAGATGAATCTTATATAGGAGCATCTTTAACTATTAATATTGATGAAGTAAGAATATATAAAAAGTCGGATACATATAATGAATCTCATTCATTGTATGTTGATACTGAAGCTGGTCGGGCATGGATTCAATATAAAAATAGTTCATCTATAAACGGAGCATATGTTTTGATTTATAACAAGCGCTCTGAACAAAACTATTATGTATCGCATCCAGGATTAGAATCTGCTTATTATAAGAGTTTGTCTGCAACTAATGTAGTCGAAAGTTATCGTTGGGCAGGAGGTAATAAATATTATGGTGGTCTTTCAGCCTATATTATTACAGGAAATCAACCAATAACATTAAGTACAAGCATTGTAGGGACATGGAGATATCTAACTTCCCCTAGTCAAGCGGTTAGTGAAAATAATATAAAATACAATTATTCATCAGATTGGATATTTGATAGCTATCAATCTAATGGTGTATTTGAAAACAGACATTATAAATATACAATACCTAGAAATTCTGCCGTATATGTAGAATTTATAGATAGTATTGAAATAACTTGTAGGACACCATCTAATATTGAAAATTTTAACGATTATGCGGTGTCAACATCATTTATATTAAATGGAAATCAATATACA
Organism: uncultured Clostridia bacterium; assembly: GCA_944384445.1. Taxonomy (GTDB): domain Bacteria; phylum Bacillota; class Clostridia; order Christensenellales; family UBA1242; genus Onthoplasma. The sequence goes on from CALWTL010000005.1 coordinate 30,317, forward strand.
GATGATAATTTCAATAATGGGATTTGCGAAACAACAATTTCAACAGCAGGAACATTTAGTGGTACAACTAATTATTCGCAACCAAGCATAGATGTAATAAATACAAGTACATATCAACCAGGACTATATGATATTACCTTAGGTGTTGTGGGTGGTAGTCAAACATTTGATACAAATATAAGTTTAACAAATAATACAGCAAATAAAATAAGAGTTAGTAGTGTGACTTTCCAATTAAAATACACATTAAGCAACGCACAACATCATACGTCATCATCGGACGAATTTAATAATGCAGAAAATCAATGGTGTAGAAAAGAAAATCAAATTGCAATTAGCCTATCAGCTGAAAATATAAATAATTACATAGCTCCTTATACAACAATAAATATCAAAAGTTCATTCAGTACGTCATTAGCAGATGAAATAGTAAATACATATTTAGGCAGATATGATGCATGGGTTGAGTTAGTAATAACAAATATTAATTATACAACCGTTGCTGACACTGTCACTACCAATAGTTTATCTGTAGAAGCAAGTGCAGAGCAAACTAGCAGTGGGACAACAATAACTTACAATGTTAAAAATAAATCAAATGAAGTAATATCAAATGTTAGTGCTAATATTAGTTTAGCACAATTAGAACCAAGCTATGATAGACAATCAACTCAACCAAGTGATTGGATGAGTAGTTTCTGGAAATATTATTATTTAAATAATGGTGAATATGTACAAGTACAATCTAATGTTTGGTCTGCAAGTTATCAATATTATTCTTTGTCATATATTTCTAGAAATATTTCAATTACAAATCCAACATTGTATAATGGATTTGTTCAAAATAATAATACTTTTACATCGACATCACTTTCATTGCAACCTAATGAAACTGCAAAAATTGTAAGTTTTAATATATCTAATACTGATAATGAATTAGTTTTAACAGGTTCTGCAAACGGACAGTCGGCAATGACGAGCACACAAATAGATATAGTTAATGAAGGTACTGAATTCGCTTATATAATAAATAATTCAAATAATTCTTATTATGTAAGATTTACAGGAACGGTAGAAACAGATGTTCCAAATATTGAAAATATTTCCAATTATAATTATTATATAGGTGTTATACGACCGGGACAAATAGTTAAATTAAACATGAGTGGAAACACCGTGGTTCAGTTCGAAACTATTTTAGCAACAGATACTTTTACTTCAACAACTTTATCTAGTTGGGGGACAGAAGTTCAAAGCATATTTGAAAATTATTTTAAATAAGGAGAAAAATGAAATATACAGGCAAACACATAAAAATATTAGGTTTAATAGTCATATTGACTTTAATCTTTTTGTTTGCCTTTAACGTCACTTATTCATATTTTTCAGCAATTGATAGAGTGACTGGTAATATTGTGTTTTCTAATTTAAATGTCCGTTTTGCATATAGGTCTAATAATGTTGACACTGTTGTAAATGATACAAGTTTGACAATAATACCAAGTGCATCAAGCGGTACAATATCTAGAGGTTCAACTTTTAATTTAGCACTATCAGACGGAACTGAAATTAGTTATTTAGCATTCAATAGTTCTTCTGATTCGTGTGCAAGTTATATAAGGTATAGAATAAATGCTTATAAAGTTAATGATGGAGTAGAAGATACCAGCATTAATTACGGACAATATTTTCAATTTGAAGGAAGTCTAGATGTCGTTAGAGAAATAAGAACGGTTGCGGGTGAGACAAATGCAATTTATTATATAAAAGAATCTGTATCTGCTAATTCTAGACGTGTATTTGCTTCATCAATAACATTGCTTGAATCTGCTCCAGTCTCAATATTAAATTCTCAGTTAAAACTTACAATTACTTTTGAAGCAGTTCAATCTGCAAACAAAGCATTTACAGTTGTGTTTGATGATGGATGGGGGTATTTAAACACTTGGACATAATTAAGATAAAAAAGAAAAATTCTCAAATTAAAATTTTATCAGTATTAATTATACTGTTTAGTCTTTTTGCTTCAATATTAGGGGTGACAAATGCTTGGTTTACATCTGGCGAAAATCAAAAGATTGAGTGCGTAATTAATATTGCTCAAATTAATATAAATGTTTACCAAGCATTGCCAAGTGGTGATGAAGTTTTAATTAAATCTAATCAACAAAATGCAGATTCTAGTTCTCCTAGCTATGTTGATTTAACAAATTCATCTAATGACAGAGAAATAATACCTGATCAATATTATAGTTTAAATTTGAAACTAAAAAATGAAGATAATGGAGATCAATCATTATATATTAGATATAAAATAGAATTGTATGCTTGCAATTATGATTCTGACATTTTGCTTAATCCTATTATAAGTGGATACACCACTCCTTCAGCTAGTTCAAATGGGTTTGTATATAATCAAGCAGATGGATACTATTATTATCAAAATAACACAGGTGAAAATCAGATATATTTATCTAATGAAGAATCAATTATGATTGGAGGATTTACTATTCCATATTCAGATTTTGCTTTCACTGGTAATTATCCAACTATCAATGGTAATAATATTAAAATAGTTATTACTATTGAAGGTTTTGATATAAATCCACAGGTATAATAAGGAGGCATAAAACATGAAAAATGATTTTAATAAATTTACAAAAAATGATTTGCCTTTTGATTCATATTCTGATTTACCTATAGAAACTTATGAGCACACTACTAAAAATGATAATGAAAAAAATTTAAAGAAAAGACAGAAAAAATTACAAGAAGAACAAAAAATTAAAGAGCAAGTTGAAAATCCTGATCCTAATAATAAAAAGAATACATCTAACAAAAAAACACATTTAAAATCAAATGGTCAAGGTCTACAAGAATTAGAAGAGTTAAATGAACAAAATATTCGTAATTTTAGACATAGATCAAGACGTAATAGAGTAATTATTATTTCATTAGTTATATTGCTACTATTAACTATTGTCGGTATAGCTGTTTATACAAGTTTAATATATTTACAAAGCAATTGTTTTTTATATGTCCATGGAGATTGCGAAGCAACATACATTGTAGATGGTAATGAATTAAGCAAATTTAGAACTCCAAATAATTTGCAAGGTAATAGGGTATTTAATGCTGATTTTGATATAAAATTGGAGAGTTCAGGTAATTACAATGTTAAATTTAAAATAGACGTCTATCAGTCAAACGAATTGTTAGACAATATATTAATTTACGAACCAAATAAGGAATTGTTTCAAGATGGAGGTGATGGATATTTCTATAGCCGTTCACCAATATCTGGTAGACAAACAATTAATTTATGTTTAGGGGTAATATTGGATAGACAATATGAAGATACACTTAACGTAAATAATTTCAAATTAGAATTTCACACATATTTTGAAAGAGTGTAATAAAGATAACTTTAATTTACATTTTAATCCTTTAATTTTGATAAATAATTATAATAATTGATTATTTTATCTTTTTGTGCTAAGATATATAAGTGAGGAAAAATGATAGAATTAAAGAATATATGTTATTCAGTTAAAGACGGAGAAAAAGATAAAGTTATTTTAGATAATATAAGTTGTACATTTTCTAATGATTGCGTGACAGCCATTACTGGTCAAAATGGTAGCGGAAAATCAACATTAACTAAGATTATTATGGGGATAATAACTCCGACAAGCGGGAAAATATTTTTCAATAATATTGATATAACAAATATGTCAATAGATGAGCGTGCAAGAATGGGCTTAACTTATGCTTTTCAACAGCCAATTACTTTTAGAGGTATTACAATCAAAGAATTAATTGATATTGCATCTAATGAAGATAATTCAATTAGCAAGGCTTGTGAATACTTATCAAAAGTGGGTATTTGTGCTAAAGATTACATTAACCGCGAATTTGACAAAACTTTATCTGGTGGAGAACAAAAAAGGATTGAATTAGCTTTGACACTTGCAAAAAAAGGTAAGTGTATTATTTTTGACGAGCCAGAAGCGGGAATTGATTTGTGGAGTTTTGAACGATTAAATAATATTTTTGAAAAAAATATTTGTTATATTGTAGTCAGTCATCAAACGCGATTACTTGAAAGAGCAAATAAAGTTCTAGTATTGGAAAAAGGCAAGGTGAAAATGTATGGAGATTCGTCAAAAATTATAAAAAATTTATCAAGTTATCAGTGTAAAAGGATAACGGAGGCTTAACATGAATTTAGATAAAATATCAAAAAATTTGCTTGAAAAAATAGCTAATTTGCATGAAATACCTGATGGCGCAGTTTCTTTTAGAAAAAATGGAAAAGGTGAGTTCGTTAGGTCTACTACAAACATTGAGATACTAAGGAAACAAGATGGTTCAGGAATAGATATTGTTGTGCATTCTAGTTGTAATCATGAAGCATGTCATATACCTGTAGTAGTAAGTGAAAATGGTATTTTTGATACTGTATATAATGATTTTTATATTGAAGATAATGCAGATGTAGTAATTGTCGCAGGTTGTGGAATTCATTCAACTGAAGAAGCAGGACATAATGGTATTCATACGTTTCATGTAGGAAAACATACAAATATTACTTATGTTGAAAATCATTTAGCTTTAGGTGTAGGTAAAAATAAAATTTTAAATCCAATCACAATAATTAAATTGGGTGAAGATAGTATAATGACCATGGAAACAAATCAACTTGGTGGAGTTGATTACTCAGAGAGAATAACTAAAGCATATTTAAAAGATAACAGTACATTAAATATAAGTGAAAAAATTTTAACATCAAATTTTAATGTGGCAAAAACAAATTTTAAAGTATATTTGAAAGGTAAGAATTGTAAATGCAATATAATTTCTAGGAGTGTTGCTAAAGACGAAAGTGAACAAATTTTCAAATCTGATTTAATCGGAGAAAATGAATGTTTTGGACACGTTGAATGTGATGGAATTGTTTTAGATGATGCTAAGATTGATTCTATCCCTAAAGTTAGCGCAAGGAACAGTCAATCTTCTTTAAGTCATGAAGCTGCAATTGGAAAAATTGCAAGTGAACAAATCGTAAAATTAATGACGCTTGGACTATCAAAAAAAGAAGCAGAAGAAAAAATAATCGAAGGATTTTTAAAATAAAAAAATAAAATTAATAAAAAAATAAAATAAAAATTATGATTTTAAATATAAAATTAAATAAATATAAAAAATTTAATTAAATTAAACAAAAATAAATATAAAAAATTAAATAAAATATTTTTATATAAATTAAAAGACATGTCTATATATTGACATGTCTAATTAATTAAAAATATTTTTATATTTTATACACCAAATAATGCTTCACTTTCATCATTTTTGTTAACTTCTTTTTTCAACGCTTCATATTTCAATTTTGTAGATTCACCACCATGAATATGTTTAATATTAAAATTTTCTTCCATTAATTTTTTTACTTCTAAAAATAATTTATAATTTATATATTTTAGTTTTGTGCTTAAATCGTGGTGTACTGTACTTTTGGGGATATTGAATGCTTTTGCTGTTGCTCGTATGGTTGTATGGTTTTCTAAAATATAGTATGCTAATCTTATAGTTCTGTCATCAAGTTCGTCATAATTCATAATTCGTCTCCTTGATTTAAACTATTTAGATTAATGGAAAAATATGTCAAATATAATAAAAAAAACAAAAAACATGTCGTTTTTTGTTTTTTAATAATTTTTGATAATTTATTTTTTTATATCAATTTTATTCAATAAATTATAACTTTCAGGAGTTAAAATAGCAGTTTCAAGCCGTTTTTTTGATTGAGAAAATTCAGTTTCAATCTTTTTGATAAATTCTTTTATCTCTTGTCTTTTACTATTATCATTTGCGGGACATTGACTTTTTAAAATAGGGATATTTTTGCTAGCATTTATTATTTTCTTTTCTTCTGTTAAAAATAATGGTCTAATCAATGTGATATTTGATTTTGACATGTATGATATTGGTAGCATTGTGGATAGTCTGCCTTCGTAAATTAATGACATAAAAAATGTCGTGACAACATCTTGAAGGTGGTGTGCAAGTGCTAGTTTATTACAGCCTAATTTATTGCAAATTGAATTAAGCGCTCCACGTCTCATTTTTGCACAAAGGGAACATGGATTTTTTTCTTTCCTTATATTAAAAACTATTTCTTTAATGTCTGTTTTTTCTATAATTAAAGGAACATTAATTGAATTGCAAAATTCTTTCAATTTGCTATAATCAAACATCCCTGAATAAATATCTATAGTCACAGCGTAAATTTCATAATTGTATAGATTAAATTTTTTGAAATCTGACAATGCTTTTAGTAGGACCATGCTATCTTTTCCGCCAGAAACACCTACTGCTATTTTATCTCCGTTTTGAATTAAATGATATTTTTCAATTGCTTTTCGCATACTGCTTAAAACTTTTTGCATAATTATATTCTCCAAAAAAATAATTAAATATAAAAAATTATATCAAAAAATATAAAAAATTATATCAAAAAATATAAAAAATTCAATATATTTTTTAAATTTTTTTATTTTTTATTAATTTTATTTGAAAATTTTTAAATTTTAGTAAAATAAAAAATTATTAAAAAAAATTAAAATTTAACAAAAAAACATTAAAAAAATAATTCGATAAAATATTACAAAATAATACTATTAGCCCAAATTTCTTGACTTAAAATTCTATAATATTTATAATTTAATTATAATATTTATGCTAACGCACAAATTATAAGAGAGGGGTTATGAAAAGAAAAATATTAAGCATTTTATCTGCTATATTTATCTTCGTTATGTGTGGTGTTTTATCTGCCTGCGGAGACAGATATAAAGATATGGAATTTAAAATCTATTATGCTTTCAGTGAAGATGCTACTGAGTGGTATGATGCTAGCAATGGTATTTCATTGAACTATGGTGGAATAGATGATATTTTTCAAATAGATGAAAATACTGGTGTCGGTGTCGGTTCAATTTATATTAAAGTTGAAATAGAAAATGTAAAAGAAAAATATATTGATGACATCATTGTGACAAAATTGGGTACAAGTGGAGGAGTAAACTTCTCATCTGCTACAGTTAGACAAAATGAAGTATTTAAAATTGACATAACCGGAAACACAAATTCATCTTTAAGATTTTATGAAACTAACTCTGACAAAAAACATGACATTGATTTGAATATATATCGAAGCTTGACAGAAATACAAGTTGACACATCTATTAAGCCAGCAGTAAAAGTTGGAGACATTATTTCACTTATGAGTATCAAAAACTTGTATTATCTTCCAATGAAGAATGGTCAAACTTTGACTAATCAAACAGGTGTAAATTATCAAATTTCTGGAATTGGTTATTATAATGATTCTAATCAGTATATTGAAGTGCGTAATCAAGAATATGCTTATCAATATATGACAATTAGTCAAGAAGGTGTTTTAAAAGTTAATTCTAATTATATAATCAATGCAAATGAATACATAGTACGAGTTCGTGCAATTTCAAAACATAACCCTAATATTTATGCGGAATTTGATGTCTATTTGGTGGAAGACCAAGATTACATTCCGTTAGTTTATTATTCAAATGACTCTTCAAAACAAGAATTAGACAATAGCATGACACTCTATAAAGATAATGAAGATTATTCTTCTGTTGAATTAACAATAGATTTGTTAGATTTAACAGGTATCAGTATTTACAATTTGCCAGTAAATTCTTTAGATAGTAAAATTCAATATCAAATTTGTGTATATGTTGATAATAAAAAAATAGATTTGCAAGAATTAGAAGAAATTAACGGCTTGTTAGTTGAAAGTTTGAATGATGATAATACTTTACTTAAAATCACTGCAACTAATGACCAAATTTCAATAAATACAATTAAAATTTCATTAGAGTTGAGGGGATTAGATTTTTCAGCTTCTGATGCGCCACAATATTCTCGTGAAATCACTATTAATAAAACTGTGTTGCCTAATAATATCTCAATAAATGACGAATTACCAACTTTATCAGATTTACAAGGAAGTATGACAGGTGTAATTTATGGCACTAGTAGTTCATCATATCAAGGTTTGTCATTAACTTTATTAGCCGTACCTACATATGCAAATTCAGATGTTGACATTTATATTTCAGCAAATGAAAATGTTATTATCTCTGGGGCAAATGTCGTTAATTCAGGAAATAATACTTATAGAGTGAAAAGTGGGGATACAATTTACGTTAGAGTTAAATCAAATGTAAGTAATGACCAAATAATTACAATATCTACACAAGTGACACCAGCAACGTTTGAAAATCAAACAGTTGCTGAACGCTTTGTTGAAATTGAATATACATTGAAAAAAGTCGTTACAGCAGACAGTATAGAAGTTTATGCAGATAAAGAATTAACACAATTAATCACAAATAGATCTCTTTATATAGATGCTAGAAATAATACTGACGCATATTTAAAAGTTTATTATTCTGGAACAACACTTGAAACTTCGTCAATTAAATTACAAAGTTCAAATAATAATATAAAATTTGCGAATAATTCATCTACTATTTTATTAAATGACCCAACTGTTGAACGTACAACAGGTCTTACAGATTATAATGGCACATACGACTTGTTCAAAATTTCATTTACTAGCGTTGCAACGATTGAAGAATCTATTATTACTATGACTGCTGGAGATGACACAGTAAATGTGCAGTCAGAGTTTAAAGTTTATAGTGTTTATTTGATGCAAGAAGATAGTTTTATTGTTCAATCGAGTAGCAGAAATGTGACAACATTTGATGACATTGATAATGGACATTTTAATTTTGCTGTAGTAAAAAATGAATTGGTAAATTTTGAAATATATGGACGAGTTCAAGGCTCTCTTATAAATAGTCAAAATGGAATTCAAAATTTAAAAGTTGAAATTAACACTGAATATAACTCAAACTATGGCGGAAACTATAATTTTAGTACAGATGCAGTCAGATTTAATCAATTAGGTAGTACTGCTTTTAGTTTAACTGGTGTGACAGGGGCAAAAACTACTGTTTTAACTTTGACAATTGATTTTTATAATAAAATAAACAATATAATTCAATTATCTACTAGAACAATTTACGTCGATATTGCGGTATATGACCCAATATCAAATATCAATATAAATATTTCTTCAAAAGAAATTGTATATATAAATGAATATTATGATGAAGCTTCAACAACAGAAATAACATTTTCATCTTATGCCTCAAATTATTCAGCTGCATCTAGTAGCGTAGTATTTAGTGGTTTAAACGGTGGTGAAATAACTAAGGTTGATGCATCGCAACTTAAAGTTGAATTTAATAGAGATTTATTTGTTGACGATACTATTGAAGTTTATTTAATGAATGGGGATAACGAAATTAGTATCAATGATGAAACTATTTTGAAACTAGATTTAGCTAACATTTTGTCAGGTAAAATACGTGTAAAATTGACAGGTGTAAGTGATTATGAAAGCTTAACTTTGAGTTTAACAGCTTTAAGATTTGGTATTGAATCAAATGTATCTGTATCTACAACTATTGTATTTGCAGAGCATGAAGCTGTAGAGGGAATTACAGTTTCAGGTGATAATATCGTTCAAAATGGATTAGATAGTTATTACATTTATATGAGCTTTATAGATGTGGCAGATAATGGTAGTACTTCAACTCAATTTAGTGCAACACCTTATTTTCAATCAAGCGAACCTACAGGATTAAGATTTGATGATTTAACTTATGAATTATATCAAGTTCAGCAAGATGAAAATGGTAATATAATGTTAGATGGGGACAATCAAGCTATAACTGAAAAAGTTAGCAACAACAGATTAAATATTGCCATTGATTCTAATACAAATACTGTCACTATTCAAGCTTACAAAAATCTTGGCGGCGGATTATTTAAATTAGTTTTAGCAAGTATGGATTCGTATGATCCTACCACTCAATCATATTTGACAACTTATACTTTGTTTGTATCTATAAATGATGGTACAATGCAAAATAAATATTTGTTGAATAATGCACAAGATTTATATAATATTAATAATGATTTGAATGCTAACTATGTTTTAAGAAATAATATCATTGCGGATAGTATTGTAGTAAATGGAGAGACTATCGCGGTTGCTCCTATAGGTGGAGAAAATGAATTTAATGGAACTCTTAGTGGGACTATTCAAAATATAAATTCTAACAATGAAATAATTACATCTAGATATAAGATTACATTAACTGTTAAGAAGACTATTTTAACTACAGATAGTAATGTCTATGCTGGATTGTTTGCTCGACTTGGTTCTGATGCTGTAATTTCAGATTTAGATATTGACGTTAACTTTGACACCTCTTCATTTATTTCAACAGCAGGAGGTAGCTTAAATATTGGTGCAATCGCCGGTTTAAATTCAGGCGGAACAATAAAAGGTGTAAATGTCACATTGTTAGGTGGAATTGACAATATAATATTTGATTCATCAAAAATAACAACCGCTATAAATTTTGGCGGAATGGTGGGATACAATAATGGATATATTAATCTTGAAAATTGTTCTGTCAGCAGTGAAGCACCTATTAGTATAAAAACTAACGCTATCGTTCAGCATAATATTGGCATGATAGCAGGAACTAATATAAATGAAATTTTTGGTAGTTATTTAGGGAAAAACAGTTTAAATAACGTTAATTATTCTGTTATAGCTAATCTTAATGTAATTAATACATCATATAACCTTTCTCCTACAATTTTTATGGGTGCAGTTGTTGGACAAAATAACGGAGGTTATATTCACAATATTATCGCAAGTGGAATTATTAGCGTATCAGATGAAAATGCAAATGAAATTGAAGGATTTATTGGTGGTATAGCTGGATATTCATCTGATGAGGTAGGCAGTACTGTTAGTGTAAAAGGTATTGAAACAGTTGCTATTTTGGGTATGGATATTCTAGGTTCTAATTCTCGTTTGGCAATTGCTGGAATTGTAGGGCAATCAGAAAATTCAACTATAAATGATGTGCGAGTTTTAGCTTCAAAAGTTGAATTTGACAAGATGGGTATTACTACTTATGGACGTATTGTAGGTGGCGGAATCGTTGCAGGAATTGTGGCAGATTCTAATGGCGATGAAATCAAAAATGCTAGCGTTGAAAGTTTTATTGCAAATACTTATGATGATAATGAAAATTTAACTAATGTTTTCTACATGATAAACAGTCTATCAAATAGAGTAGCAGGTTTAGTTTATAATTCATCAAATACAAATTTGAGCAATTCATTTATTTCAGCAAATATTGATACAAATGAAAATTTAATTTCAACTAATAAAATAATATATTTAACTTCAAACACTAACGAAGAAAATGTATACTTTTTAGGTAAAATAAATAATCTAGATTTAATAAAAGATAATATTTTGTCTAGAGATACAGGCTCTGGTTATTATATAGTGTATAATGAAAATTCTATATTTGATTTTAATTCTAGTATTTTACAAGAAATCAATATATCAGATTATTTTACTATTAATTATATTAATGAAAATAATCAATTATATAATGAAAATACATTCTTAAATCAAGCAGATGTCACAAGTGAGAATTTTGATACACTTAAAGATAATTTGTATATATTATCAGAAGGAGTATTTGAAAAAGTTGCAACTGATGCTGTTTTTGATGAATCAATAAAAGATTATTATTATTCATTCAATTCTGAAGTATGGAATAATATTAGAGAAAATCTTTACGTTGCGGATATTGAAGGATATTTAAATTTGCTATCAGATTATAATTTTGATGCGAATACTAAATATTATACTGTTGAAGATGTTAATGTAAAAAATTATTATATCTTAAATGCTAATGGTAAATATATAAAGAATGAAGAAACTAGAATTAGACTAAATACCGCATACTATGAATTAAGCTGGAAAACATCAAATAATAATTGGGAAAATGATGTCCTATCATGGATAGGAACGGATACAAATAGTTGGGATTTAAGTAGTGAACGTAATTATATTTCTATTTACGAGATGAATTTCTATTTTCCATATTTAGTAGAAACAGATTCATATGGCAATCCTGTGTATGATGGTGAGGGTAATAAAATACCACTAATGATTGAACGTCCAACTGAAATTCAAGCGAGCATTAATTCTGATTATGTAATAGAAATTAATTCTACATTTATAGACCATGATTATTCAATTGACAACTATGAAGTGACTAGCACAACTATAATTAATTACCATAGTGACATCAATAATCCATTGAATAATGAAACATATAATAAATATAACATAGTCAACACTGCTTCTATAGGCGACATGCCAAATGGACTTGTAAACTTAAATGTTATACCTAGCAATGCACAAGGTGGTGTTAGATTTGAAATAGTTCGTGGTTCAGCTTATGCTTATATCAATTCTCAAAATCAAATAGTATTTACAGGTGTAAGTGGAGCAAATCCTATAGTTGTAAGATGCTATTCATTATTTAATGATGAGTTAGAAGAATATGTAATGTTCTTTACTCAGTTAGGAATATCAAATTTAATTTTAACTTCAAATTCAATTTATGAAGTTGAAGAACAGGGCATTGATTATGAATTGTATACTCATACTGGTGCAAATTCAACATTAATTAGTATAAATGCAGAAAATATTTTTGAAGGGCATGAGTTTTCGACTATTTTAGATGCAGGCGTTAATAATTATTTACATGTTGAAGCCATTTCTGATAGTTTAAATTCTGTATTAAATATTGTTAACGCAAATTCTATTAATGGAATAATGGTTGAAGTCGAGAATACTGAGTTTGAAGGTAATATGGTCAGTGAATTGATTAAATTCACATTGAAATTAAATTTAACCGAATATTTTGGTGAAGAATATTATCCTTCAATTAATGGATTGGATCAGTATATTGATTTAGCAAGTGCTAACCTAAGAGTAGTCGTTTATAAAACTGCTACAAATGTTGAAATAGAAGGCGGAGATTATTCTGTATTTACAAATGCAAATATAGATTTTAATGTAAATTTATATACCGGTTATGTAAGTGGAGAAACTAGTTCAAATTATGTTAAATATCATACTATTGGAAATACAATAATTTTAGATGAAATTAATAAAGATTCAATTTCACTTTTAATGGAAGTCGAATCTAATGAGCAAGAATTAAATAACTTGTTGAATAGAGCTGGAGTAAAAAATATTGCTGATTTATTTGATTTTGACTTTTCGTATTCTTTGTTGAATTCTGATTTAAAAGACGTTTTAGGTTATAAATATTCAATTGGCTTGTCTTTGAAAGACGAATTTAATTTTAGATATATCACATCTAGTATTGAATTGAAATTGACAGTTTATAGTAGTAATAATACTATTATACAAGATAGTATTTTAATCACTTTCAATCCAACTAAGTTATCTACAGTTCGTATTGAAAATTATACTGCTACAAATGTCACAAATATTACTAATTATACATCTTTAATAAAAAGTAATACTACTGAGACATCAGTTATTTCTCCTGGTGGATATGGTGGTGTTATGATGATTTACTTAGAACCTAGTTATTCTAATATTATTTCTGCGAGCCTAACTAGTACTTCATTATATGTCCCTTCGCTTGGAAGAAATGTATCCATTATATTTGAACAACTTGTCAAAAATGAAAATGGAGAATATGAAACAGTATATCCAAATAATGAAACAATAGATGGTGGAATTAATCTTCGTCTTGTATCTAGTGTGGATTCTGACGGAAATTATAATTACGATGGAATTATATACATACACACTCAAATGGACAAATTTGTTGGTATGAGTGGTACTGTAGATGTTATTTTAAATGTAGAAACTGGCATTAATACAAATATAGAGCAAAAAAGAACTCTTATTACAGAATATTTACCAGGAGCAACTTTAAGTTATGATGGGTTGGGAATTAGTTCTGATGAATATTTAATACAAAAAGATACTTATAATAATGAAGTTAAAATTCAAATTTATGGTTATCAATTTAATAGTAATCCAGATATTAGTTTTATTTGGAAATTAAATGATGGAGATACACAATATTCATACGATAAAACAGAGGCTTTAAATTTAGATGAGTCTTCATTCGAAGAAAGAAAATTATCTTTATATACATTTAATGGAACCACTTATATTAGTTGTAACGAAGATGATATATATGATTCAAATAAAACATATTATGAAGATAATAGAAACGTAATAATAGATAAAAATGGAGAAAGATATAATATTCTTAATTATCTAAGTTATAGATTCAAAGATGACTATAATCAAGTAGAGGAAAATGAAGATGGTTCATACACTATGACCATTCTATTGAATGTTTCTGCAGATATTCCAGCTGGTTTTGAAATGACTGCAACTCTAACTTTAGCTACATCAGAATCTTTAATAACAAGCGATCAGGAAGACAGTTTGATTTTCTATCCTGTTGATTATATAGTAAATTCTGTTTCTTCTACAAACTTAGCAAATGGTAATTTGAATATTGCTTATAATAGAACTTCATCAATTAATTTACATTTTAGTACAAATAATCCTAATAATGATTTATCTGAAGATATTTATAATAAAATGATTGATGACATATCGGCAATAAATTTATCTAGATTATTCTCATATGTAAATGAAAATGGAGAAATAGTTCAATTTAGTGATTCTGAAGAATTACATCCTGAATTTATTGTAAACATTTTAAATAGAAAATTAACTATTACAGGGCAAGATGCGTTTTATAGAAAAATTGAATTTTCTGTTCATTATGGATATGTACTTGAAAATGGGCAATATGTATTAAAGTTTGGTACTATGTCAGAAAATTCACTTAATAAAACTTTACAATTTAGTTTTATATTAAATATTTATGCGGATACCACAGAAGAAAATGCAATTCCAATTTATTCAGTAGATGATATATTTGACCCAGATACTGGAACATGTTTGTTGGGAGAAGATGCAGACTATATTTTGATGAATGATATTGTAATAGATAATTTTGTACCTATTGATGTGGATATTGCTAGTTTTGATGGTAATAATAAAGTAATTAAAATTCGCAGTTTTGCTGTCGGTGTAGACAGAAGAGAATATGGTCTATTTGCAAATATTGGCTCATATCAAGATATAAATGGTGAAATTCAAACTACTATTTTAAAGAATGTTATAGTAGATTATAGTGAATTTAGTTCAAGTTTAGATTTAACCAATAATAATATAACTAATGTCACATTTGGTGGTTTAGTTGCAAATAACAATGGCGGATTGATATACAATTGTGATGTGTTAAATTTAGGCAATACTACAAAAACGATAAATATTTTGTTGGATAATAGCAATAATGTTAATGTCGTATTTGGTGGTCTAGTAGGAAATAATTCGGGTATTATTACAAATTCACGTGTAGGTAGATTAGGTTATACTAAAATTATTGCAGATGAAAATAGTGAATCATCTGTGCAAGTATCGGGAAGTGCAATTAATTTTGTAATAGGTAATGCTAGCATATCATCAGGGCAAGGTTTCGTTGCTACTACTGCAGGTTTCGTAGGATATAATTCTGGTATAATTGCTACATCTTATGTTGCTAATATGGGGCTTGTAAATTATTCCACTGCTCCAGAGGGAATAGGCTCAAATTATAGCATGACAGCAGGTTTTGTAGGAGAAAACACAGGCACAATTTCATATTCTTATGTAAAAGCGTTGGAGAGCACTATAAGTGAAACAAATCCATACTCAACTGGTCTTGAAATTCAATCTCCAACTAATGGAAATGTTGCAGGGTTTGTTTACTTAAATTCTGGCAATATCAATAATTCTTTTGCAAATACAGTGCTTACTTCTAAGTCTGCTTATGTTGCTGGCTTTGTATACAATAACCAAATTAATGGTGTAATAAGCGAAAGTTATGCAGCTTGTACTTTAAATGGTATTGATACTGCCAATGATGCATCAGAACAACCATTTGTTGGTGTAAACAATAGTGATGAATTATTATCTTATGGTACACTTGAAAATGTATATTATTTGATTGATAGTAATAATTCATTAATTGTCAAAACTGAGACAGGAAAAGATCAAGCAATAGGACTTAATGAAGATAATTTTACAAATTCTAATAGTTTGAATGGATTCGTATTTATCAATAGCAATTCAAGAACTGAAAGAAATCAAGGAGTTTGGTCGTATTATAACCAAAATAATTCATATAGAATTTTACCTGAACTTACAAATGCTAATCAAATATCTCATTCTTACAGATATTTAGTTAGACAAGAAGATTCAAATTATATTTACAATAATGCAGCATCTTACGAAATTGGAACTGCTAATAATCCATACATTATAAGAAATGTTGAAGAGTTTAATTCAATAATGTTAAGTAATGGCACTGACAATTCAATGGCTGGATATGTAAGATTTATTAACAATATTGATTTTGCAAGTGATGAAACAGCGATTCAAACTCGTGTTAATTTCACACTTGGTGATGAAAATAATAATTCAATTACCAGTATAGAAGGTAATGGAATGACTATAAGTGGAATTTATCTTGATGTTGGTAATTCAAAAGAAAATTATATAGGCTTATTTGCTAGAATTGAGAATGCTTATATTAAAAATTTAAACTTAGAATTTGCTTCAACTTCAGAAACTGATGGTCAGTTTAGTTCTTTGAGTGCAATTTATTCAGGTGGACTTGCTGGTACTATTAATAATAGCGTAATAATTAATATTGATTTAAACGGACCTTCTACTACAATAAGTGGTCAAAATTTTGCTGGTGGATTAGCTGGATTAATAACAGGAAATAGTTTAATTTATGGTATTAATTCAAATTTAAGTGTTAAAGCAGTCAATACTGATAGTCACTATTATATGTATTATAATGAAGATGAGTTCAACAGTATGAAAGCTTATGGTGCAATTAATTATTCTGGAAATTATGATACTTATCTAACCCAATTATCATTTGCTGGTGGTATTGCTGGTGTAATTGATATTGTAGAACGAGAGTACGAAGAATTTAATTTATCATACATTAATATATATGGTAATGAAATGTATGATAAGACAAATATTGATGCTAATATTTTAGCAGATTATGCCGGTGGAATCGCAGGATATGCGGGTAGTGGAACAGAAAGTTTAAGGCTAAAATATTATACAGGAAATACAAATTTGATTCGTGGTCAATTTGCAGTAGGTGGAATATTTGCTGTAAGTAGTGGAAATATCACAGCTTCACAAGTGACAGCCGAAGAAGATGAGCAATATTCTTATGACACAACATTAGGTAAATATATATTAGATTTAGAAGATGGAAAAGATGCAGATTTAGATATTGCAAATGCAGGTAATTTGAATTTATTAGAAACATACAAATATGGTGGTGGCTTAATTGGTATATCCATAAATTCAAATATAAATTCTTCATATAGTAAAGTAGGGTTTAAAGTTGGAAGGACAGTAGGCGGATTAGTTGGTGTAGCTGTGGGAGCTAACGTTGTTTATTCATATGCTATTCCTTACGTAAATATTGATAATACATATTTAGAAAAAGCTGGCGGTTTGATTGGCTCAGCATACGGCGTAACAAGTGGAAATGTGGATAGAAATCAAGAAGTTAGTGAATACACTAGTTATTTGACATACATATTAGGTGAAACAAATAAGACAACGGATATTCAATTTACTTTCTCAACTTTATTATTAGATAAAGATAAAATATTGACTCAAAACATTAATACAAATAAATATATTAATTTTGATTATGTTTGTGCAGATTATGGTCAGTCTGAATCAGATACAACAGGATTTTTAACTAGCAATAAAGGTAGTTCGTTATTATATGTTTATGCAGGCAAAGTTGCCGAATACGATAATATTGTAGTTGATGGTGAATCAATCGTTAAACATTCAAATTCTATCAGAGCGAATGAGGAATATATCAGTTTGCTATATGATTTAAGCGAAGATAATATTGAGCAAGTATCAACATTTAACAATATTTTCTCAGGGTGGTCAACAACTTATTGGACTTTAAATGCGGATAGATACTTCCCATTACTACTTAATGAAAATGTAGAGAACTATATTGAAATTTCTAATCCAGATGATTTTTATCAATTAATTAATAATCCAAGCGGAAGTTTCATGATTGTTGATGATATTGATATGACAGATTGGTGTACAAATCTCAATTCAAATTATATATTTGATATAGAGTTTACAGGAATATTGATTGGACAAAAAGAAGATGGAAGCATTCCTGTATTATCAAATTTATTCTTAAATGCACAAAACAGTGGAAATGCAGGATTCTTTAGGCAAACGACAAAAGCTACAATAAGAAATATTACTATAGAATGGGGAGAAAATCCTAATATAAATAATGAAAACGAAAATGGCGTAGCAGGTTCGGTAATATTGCAAAATACTATTGACACATTTGGTGGTGTATCTAGCATTGATAATGGTTCGTTGCTTAGTAATTTGACAGTGCGTGTTGTTTCACCTTCAGATGATTCGAATATTAGTTTATTTAATTCTAATAATGGTACAATAGCAGGTTTTGGTGGAATAGTTGGTAATGCAATGGATAGTAATATCTTAAATTGCACTTTCTCAGGTAGAGTTGATGTTGAATTATCTTCTACAACCAGTCAATCCAACATAGTATTTGGTGGATTAGTTGGTGAATCTGATAAAACTGACATTTTAGATTTGGAAGAATCAAATATGTCGATTATGAATTCCAATGTTGGTTTGAACACTGACGGAAGAAAGCCAGATGAAGAAAAAACGATATTCAATTTAACCATTTCAAAAGGTACAAATTCATATATTGGTGGAGCAGTTGGATATTCTAATAATACAGCCATTTCTTCAATATCAATAGGTCATTATTCATATGAAACTGATTATAAGAGAATAACATTTAATGTTAAATTAAATAATTCAACCACAAATAATTATGTAGGCGGACTCGTTGGCGGATTATCTAATAGTCAATTATCATCAGCTGATGCTATTACTTCTATTAATATTTCAGGTAGTCAAAATATTCCAGATGGTACAACTGATTATATCAATTCATTTGCAGGATTAGTAGGATATTATTCAATGGCTGGAAGTACTAATGACAGTTTAAGTATTAATAATGTCAACACTTCTTCAAATATTAATATTCTTGATGGAACGAATATCAACAACTTATTTGTATCTACTGGTATAGGCTATGCACATAGCAGTAATTCTACAGAATTAAAAATTAAACAAGCATTGTTTACTGGAACAATAAATTCTGAAACTGCATCGGATAGTATTGGAGGAATTACTTATATTTCTTGTACTCTTAATCAAGTCCATGCTTCAGGAGCTGTCGCATATGCAACAGAAAATAGCAACATTGTATTAAAAGAAGTAATGTCAACTGCAGATATTATTATCGGAAGTGATTCTTCAACTACAAGTTTGTATGCGGGTGGTTTGATTGGTAAAGCAAATGTAGTTTCTGCTACAGATGTTGCAAGTACGGGTAAAATAGTTCCTATTACTAATTATAATAGTGATGATAGTAAAAACAATTTCTATATTGGTGGTTTTATTGGTTATGCTAACAATGCAACAATAACAAATGCTTATACTTTGACTAGCATTATTTCAGATAGCTTAACGCATAGTTCTATTCAGGCATTAAATATGAATGCACTTATTGGTGGAATTAGTGATAAAGGTTCAATCAATACAAAATATGTATATTATTCATCAGATTATTCTTTGTGTGCTGAATCTAGTGGAACAGGATACAATTTAACGGCTTATACATTAACACGTAGTAATATATGGAGAACAAGTTCTCAAAATGGTTTAAATGCAAGTCAAGGCTATTGGTCAGAAATAAATTCTGGTGCGGGTACTTATTATTTACCATATATTTCAAGTTTAAGTGATGATTTAATTAATTATGGAGTAATGAAAAAAGAAGGAACAATTACAACTTATTTGATAAGTTCACTTGCTCCTACATTAATTGAAAATGCTTCTAATATGAATATATTGCAAACTGAAGGTAAAGGAACATTTACTTATTATATTTTATCTAACAATATTACAGATGAACTTTATTTTACTAACGTATCTGGTGTCACTAATGGAGTTTTAAATGGTATTTTGATAGGTGGAGAAAGAGAATATTTAATATCAACTTCTAAATTATCAAATTACACGAATACTCAAGGAGAATTGTTTACTGGTGTAATTGCAAATGTTGGTAAACACAGTGCAATTTCTAACCTTCACATTAAATTTGAATCAGATGTTCAATATAATTTTTCTGGAATAACTGGTATTATTGCAGGATACAATCAAGGTGTAATCTCTAATAGCTCGGTTCAAGGTACAGGTGTAAAAATTGAATCTAATTATTTAGGTTTAATTACAGGTAGAAATGCAGGTATGATAGCATATTCATATTCTAGTGCAGAGATTGTAGATGTGTCTGGAGCAATAGCGGGTATTACTTATCAAAATCAAGGAATGATTTTATCATGTTATTTCACAGGTTATATAAATAATTCCAATAGTCAAACACCAGCAGCTGGTTTAATCATACAAAATATTCGTGTGACAGGAGAAAATTCATATTTATCTAATTTTGTTTATAACTCATATATGGCTGGTGTAATTGAATCAATTGCAGATGGTGGAAATTCATTTATAGCACAACCAGAGGGAATGCTTGGTAAAAATAATTATATTGATTCATTAGCTAACATTGAAACGGTAAATCTAATTTCAACCTCAGGAGATACTTCTACTCAAATTTTAAGAACAGTTTCTACAGAAGAATTAATGTCAGCTAGTGTATTAACTGGAAGTTGGTATTACACAGCTAGAAAAATAAATAACAATTATTATTTAATTGATAGAAATAGTGATATTTATGGATATAACTATTTATATCCTACATATAAAATAAATAAAATTTCGTCTGACAGTGCAACTGATTGGTCAAATCCAAACAATTATGTAGATAATCAATATCAAATATATTCCGGCACAGGTATAATCAATACTAGTCAAGGTGAAAGTTATGATGATATCATTAATCTTATATCCAGTGAAGAAGCAGTTATTAGTAATAATTTGAAACAAAATATTATGAGAATACCACATTTAGGAGTTCTATCAGCAATTCAAAGTTTAACTATGGATTATGGCGAAGATATTACTCAACCATTGTCTGGAGCAAATACTGATTTATACTATGTATTAATTTATGATATTGATGGTAGAGGAAAATCAAATACAAGTTTAAGTTGGCAATCAATTGGTTCAAGTAGAGATAATGCAGAAAATAATAAATTCTATAATGGTTCACTCGCTTCGTTTACAGGAATGTTTATATCTAATAAATATTTTGATTTTTCAGATTTAACACTCAATAATGCATGTCAAATATCAGGATTGGATTCAGGAGTATTTGCAAACATTAAAAATGGATATTTTGGATTCTTAAAATTGGGTGGCGGACAAGAGACATTATCTAATACTAATTCAATAGGTTCTGAATATGGCTCTGGATTGTTAGGTGTTAATATAAATTCTACGAATGAAGAAGCATTTACAGGTAATAACGTTGTAGTTAATAAAATTCAATTTGTTCAAAATACTGAGATTTTAGCAAATGGTGTAGTAGGTGGATTGTTTGGTACAGTTGAATCAGGTAATATATTAGTCAAAGATTTGGTTTCATATTATATTGACGATGCTTTAACAACTAGACCATCTATAACAATAAGCGAAGGATCTCGTGCTGGTTTAATTGCAGGAAATGCCGAATCTGGTATAATTAATTTAGATTTTACTGAAAACGGATTAGCAATGGAAGAAAATCTAAATGCAACAAATGATAGTTGGTACATAAAATTTGATGGTAGTAATATTGCTTTTGCAGGTGGATTATTTGGACAAATCAATAATAAAACAATTAACATAAATGCAACTATAAATAATATTGATTCTTCAGAAAATAATAAAATAAATATATATGTTGGAGAAGATGGAGTTCAATCACTTGGAGGTATAGTAGGATTAATTACTGGTTCTACAGCTACGGCGACAATTTCTAATTTGACAGTTTTGTTGAAACAAACATCAATTGAAGGTATGGCACAACCTTTAAATGTAAAGGTATTAGGTGGTTTAGTTTCAAATTTAGGAAGCGGAATAGATAATGTTAATTCATCAAATGTTTCATTTGTTAATTGTGGTATAGATTTACAATCAGGTTTAAATATTTCATCTATAGTTGACAATCAAGCAAATGTTGGTAATTATTTTGGATTGTTATCTGCTAAAATTCTAGGTGGAAATCTAGATGTTCAAAACTTTTATTTAGCAAACAATGAAAGTGTTGCAATTACATATGAATGCACATCAACTGGCAATGATGAAGGTTCTTATTATATTAGTGAACGAGAAAATTCACAAGGAGCGGGAATGCTTGTTGGATATCAAGCAAACGCTAATTTCACTTTTGATTATGTAGATGATATAGATTTCCCTACATTGCACTTTATAAATGGATATAACTTAGGTGGTATTGTTGGTGCATATGAATCAGGAAGTATAGGAATCTTAAAAGGAGATAAAGAGTTTAACGTTCAATTATACGGTACTTCAAATGTGGGTGGTGCAGTTGGTTTAGTTAAAGAAAATGGATTAGCTGATATTTCTGAAATAGTTATGAAAGGAGATAATTATTGGAATTTCATAACAAATGAAACACCGTTTGCAACATTATATTCGCTAGACAGTGCATCTGGTTATGAAAACAGTTATAACTGGGGCGGTTTATTTGGATACTATAAAAAAGCAAATTTAAAATATTCAATTCAACAAGAAGATGGAGATGAGTTCATAGAAAAAACATTGACAATTGTCAATGCTAATATGATAGAAGTGGGTACAACTACTGACAAAATTAAAAATATCTATAATATTGGTGGTATTGCAGGAAAAATTTCGTCAAATACTATTATCGCTGATAATTTAAAAAATATAGGATATATTGGAGCCGAAAGAGAAATATCAAATAGTTGGGGATTATCAAATGATAATGAATATTTATTAAATATTCAATCTAATATGGCTATAAATAACACCATTAGAATGGTAAATGTAGGTGGCATAATAGGTTATGTAAATGGATTAGATGACAAAATTCAAATTTCTAATATCTCTAATGATACAAATGAAGAAATAATAGGATATCAAAACGTTGGGGGATTAGTTGGCTATGCTGGAGACAAAGTAAATATAAATAATACAATTGAATATGTATCTATAAATGATACTGAAATTGTTATAGGAAATAAATATTACAAAAATATTGGAACAACCGATAGTCCAAAATATGAATTGATTATTGCACAGGAAGGAGAAACTAATCTTTATCAGTTATCATCAGCTTCAATTGCATCAACAGGTAGAGTAATTGGTGTATTAAATGTTGGTGGAGCAATCGGATATTTTGCAGGAGAAAGTCTTAAAAATATTTGGTCAGAAGCTAATATATACGGAAATGCAAGCGTTGGAGGTTTAATTGGATATACAACAAATAGTCAATCTTATATCTACAACAATATAGTAGCAAGTCAAAATAATGATTTGGAAATTAAGGGAATATATCTTGCTATAACTAAATCTTATATTGATAGTGGAGCAAAACAAATTGGTTATGAATATTATATTCCTACTAGTGTAGGTGGCTTAATAGGAACTGCAGAGAAAGGAATACTTGAAGACAATAAAATATATAATATTGTAATAAAGAGTACGGAAGAAGGAGAAATTAGCAACGCAGTAGAGCAATCAAATAATGTTGTTGTTTCAACAATCTCTAATAACATGTATAACTTACAATTCTCTGGCGGAACTTCAAATCCAAAAGACCCTGATGAAGCATTTGAATATTATTCTTATACAGATAGAGGAGAATATGAAAATAATGCCACAGTAAAATTTGATGAATTAGAATCGGGATTCGGTGGATTTATAGGTTCAGCCACATCTGATGTAGCTTTTGCAGTTAATGAAGATGATAACATTGTAATAGAATCTAATACAATTCAAGTCGATATAGAAGCACAAATGGGAGTTAATGTTGGTGCATACTATGGAACATACTATTCATATAATACTGAAACAATAAACGGCATAGTCACTAATATTCTTACTCCTACATTGTTTGGAGATGTTTCAATTAATGGTGGATATAATATTGGTAGTATAATAGGATATTATTCGGGTGAAAATTTAAGTCAGTATTCATTAAGCGAAGCAACAGGTAATGGCACTATCAGCCTTCAAAACAAATATTCTGGAATGTATGTTGGTGGTTTATTTGGAAAATTAAAATCAAATGAAGTGGATAGTTTTGATTTATCTAATAATACTAATGTAAAAGTATCGTTGAATGTTCAAAATTCATATTATGCTGGTGGTTTGGTTGGAAGATTAGAAGTGACACAAGATTCTAGCTTCAAAGGTTCAATTACGGCCGATATTATAAATGAAAATATTGATGAAGAGACTATATCATCAAGATTTGGCGGTTTGCTGGGTATGTTGAAAGTCGCAAAAAATTCGTATAATAGTGGATTTGATGTAAGAGTCGAAGGAGAGCATGAATATGCATTCACTATCAATACTATAGAAAACGCAAATTATCATGATGGTTCAACAATGTATTCTGTCACAGAAGATACAGATACATCTGTCACTTTAACAGCGTTAGCATCTTACGTAAATCTTGATATGTTTAAAATATCTCCAACATCAAATAGTAATTATTACGAAGTTAAAAATGAAGGTGAAAATAAGGTTGTTCCTAATAATCCATTAAGAAGAGATGATTCTTGGGGTTGGGCAATTGATTATACTATGTTTAAATCTATGAGAAGATGTATTTCAATTGAAGATAATAATGGAGCAGCATGGGATTCAATTTCAACTATTTATGATGCGTCAAATATCACGTATGTTGCAACTATTGAAAATTTAGAGTTAACAAATACACCATTATCTGGTTCATCTGAGAAATTTGAAACAGACAAAAGCAATGCAGAAGGAAAAGGATTAGAGATTGTTAACGATATTATTCAAAAACCTAAAAGTACAGACGAAAATTATGAAGAAAAATTAAGTATTTATAACAGTTTGGACATTATAGGGAAAGTCGAAGAAAATGATGAAGAAAAGTATATATTTAATCCAAATTATATATGTTATACAATCTATGAAGAAGCCGAAGGTAAAGAAAGGTTATATTCAGCAATTGGAATAGCAGATATCTATTATGATTTAAATGGCGATTACGGTATACCAGAAGATAATAGTGATGGAGATACTGCAGGCGATGTAATTACATGGATTGGTGCAGTTTTATTCGGAGGAGATGCGCCAACGTCATATTACAATTTAGTTTTAAACGGAGATAAAGAGGATAAAGGGTTAACGTACTTAAATTATAAAAAAAGTTATAAAACAGTAGATGGTAAAGATGGTGAAACTGTAGGATTTTGGCCAAGCGACAGCAGTGCAAGAGATTATTATTGTGCAATTAATAACTTTTACCAAAATGCAGATGAAGGTAGAAAATTGGTAGAAGAAGAAACATATTTCTTATTCACATATTTTTATGATAATGCAACTTTATCTACAGGTACTGAAACTGGTGATGATGCAAACATTGCTGATAGTGGTTCAATTTTCGAAGCAAATGGAGTTAAGACAAATTTATATAACACAAAATATCAAAATGAACAAGAAGAACCAACATATCCATGGTTAGAGCCAGTTCAAAAAATTGTTGCAGCACTTGAAATAGCATCATTGTTTATTGGTGGTGGGGCGTTGCTTACAGCAAAAATAGGTAAATCAGTTGTTAAAAAGACAGTATCTACGGTCATAAAGACAGTTGGTAAAGTTGTTGCAACTGGAGCTAAAGCATTGGCAAAATCTCCTGCATTTACTGTATTATTGTCAACTCTCATTGGTACAATAATATCAATGCAACTAGATGCGGCAAATCAAGCAGATAATATATATTTAAATATAGAAAATTCTTCAATTGGATTTATGTCTGAATCATATAAAACAGAAGTTGTTTATGAAAATAATTTATTCAAAAGTCAATCTGACGATTCAATAAGCGTCAATGGAATAAACTATATATACTATTCTTCAAGCAGACCAAATGATTATTATGCAAAGAGATATTATATATATGTACCTAAAAATAACGCAACAGGAGACAATACAACTCAAGAGTATGACACATTTAATGTATCTACTATTTCATCTACAGAAGTAATAGAAACTTCAGGGATGTTTGAAGGTGCATATGTATGTGAATATGAAGGAAAACAGGCGTATGCTTATGATTATTATATATATAATAATGGAGCATATTATGTAATTTTAGATGCTATTGAGATATCCGTACTTCCATTCCAATTATCAATAGATTCTAGTTTAGTAGAATATTCTGATTATTTAAATATGTATGGAAATTATTATGTCCGTGGTAAATATGTAAATGGAACATATACATATAATCAAAATACAGGAGGAGACAGAGGTAATATAAATAATTATGTTGAATATAAAGATAATGCATATTATGTTAATAATAATGAATGGAGCCAAAGTTCATTGAAAGACACATCTCCTACTGTCAATATCAATCTAAATTATACCATTAATAAAAGTTTTACAAAAAATGATGAAAATGATTTTATTAAAATAACAGATGCAGGTGAAAATATTTTCATGTTTGAAGGATATGCATTTATGCAAGGAGCATATTATACAGCAGATGGAATAGATTTAGACAATGCTGCTAAAAAAGTGGGAATATTTACATGTGTTGGAGAAGATGAAGCAAATGTCGAAGGATTAACATTTGGTGTTGATTATGTGACACGTACATATAATGAAACAAAAACTGATGAAGATGGATATACAACCACTATTCCACATACCTATTATTATAAAATATCTTCAATTGAAGATGATAGTTTAGGTATTGATTTTGGATTGGCAGGTTCTACTACAGGAACAGTATCCACAAAGCCTGAAATAGGAGATGCTATTGACGTAAAATTATATCCAAAATCGTTTTCAAATCCTTATGCTAGCGAAATCTCAGATTCTCATCCTAGCGTAATCTTAGATTCTCAAGATGAATTGATATATACAACTTCAGGTACACAAGGCGAAGGAATATCTCATCAAGTCACATATTATTATTATGAAGGTGGATATTTAAAAAGAGACATTCAAATTGATAAAGAAACGGTTAGTTATGCTTATGGAAAAATAAATTTAGAAGAAGAAGATTTAACAAGTAATCAAATATTTGTTTTTACTGAAGATGGGAAAATGGAAGAACAAAAATATTCAATTACAAACTTAATAGATTATTTAAAAGGAAATGAAACTGGTTTGTATACTGAAGACGTGTCACAATATGAAGAGGGTGACATTAATAGAGAAATAAAGAAATTAGAAAATCAATATTATTATGATGAAGATAATAAGGTACTATATAAAATTTATGAAGATATTCAACTGATAGATGGCAATTTGAGCAAAGTGACATATTCAACTCCTGGCTCAGAAAATAAAAATCAAAATTATAACAAATATTTAGCCAATTATAATACACAATTTTATACAAGATATAAATACACAGATTTGTATAAATTTAATTCAGAAAATAATTGGGAAAGCAACAATGCTTATTATATTTATCTTGAAGATATGTCAGAACCAAATATTGGCAAAACGACTTATCTGGTGGAAAGTTGTAGAGTCTTTTTGAGTGGAAATGTTTATATTGACATAAATAATAACAGTATAACTGCAGGTTCGATATCAGTTTCATATTAATGATTGAATAATATAGAATTTAGACTAATTAACTTTATTTTAACGAATCTAATTTCAACTAAGAAAAAGAACTTTATCACAACAGATAAAGTTCTTTTTTATGTGCTATTAAAAATATTTTTGATAATATATTTTAAAAATATTTGTCATTTTATTATATTTCATTGACTAAATCAGATTTTAAATCAAAAATATTATAAAGATTTTTATGATTATAAAAATATGTGATTTCAATAGAATTAGATTTATATTCTTCAAAATTTGTGCTATTGAAATAAATTGGTCCATTATAAATTGTATCATCATAAGATACTGTAGTTATAGGATTAAATGACGGAATTAAATCCATATGGCGAATTTCAGCGTTAGTGTATACCATACCTTTTTGTGTACATTCTGAAGTGTCAGTTCTAACAGCAATTGAGAAGGTTTGTTCTTCTTTAGAAAAATTTAGAAAATCAATTTCAATTTTATCTGTATCTAATATGTCGTGGATATAAGCCTCAGAGTTTTTAAATTTTTTGTAAAAATCATCATAATATTTTTTTGTTGTATTGACATCGGCTATAACAGTTGGTTCTTTTTGTTTTGCCAATTCTTGTATAAAATATCCACTTTGAATGTAATTGTTTTCAAATAACATAACCATATCATCATATTCTTGATTGGTTAAAGGATATTTTAGTGTATAAAATGTGTAATAGGTGTCAATACCTTCGTTTTCAATTCGATTTGATAAGTAAATATTATTTTTATCATCACCTAAAGTATAAATTATTGAATATGCAGAAAGTTCATTTGTTTTTAATTTTTCTACATCATGTCCTTGTTCTATTAAAAACTGATATGGAATAGCATCGGCTTTCTGTAAAAAATATTTTGCATCATAAAATTCTTGAGTTGTTTGATCATAATAATTATCTTCTAAAATATCTAGTAATAATTCAGAGTGTTGAGTTTGTTCTCCAGGGTTAGTACCAGGATCTGTCCCTGGATTCGTTCCTGGATTGTTGCCAGGGTTGGTGGTTGTCACTACTGTGCAGGCAGAAACTGCTGCAACAGAGGCGATAACAAGCGTTAATAAAGCTTTTTTAATTATTTTAAATGCTTTTGATGAAAATTTCTTAAATTCATTTCTTTTTGTAGCTTTAACTATAAGATTATTTTCAAAATTATTAGTTATTTCATCAATTTTATTCAAATCATTTTTCATAATAACTCCTTTTGTAATTAATTTGATATAAAATTTCATTCTAAAAATTTTAACATATAGATTTTTATTTGTCAATAACTAATTTTAACATAAAATTCAATCAATTTTTACTTTATATAATTTTAGAATTTTTAATTTTATAAATATTCAGTTAAATTTTATTTTTCTACACAAAATATTGTTGAAATTTGTTTAAATAAAAAATAAATTGAATTAAAATGGCGTTATTTGTTTTGATTTTTTT
>CALWTL010000006.1 GCA_944384445.1 uncultured Clostridia bacterium
GGATTATAATTTTGATATTAATCTTATGCAATTGCGGTTGCAAAGTTGACCCTTGCTTACTTATAATCATATTACTTATCCTTTGTGGATGTGGTTGTGGTGGAAAAAAAGACTTCAATTGCTAATATGATATAAATAAAAGTAAACAAATTTTAAACAATTAAAGAGTGGTTTAATCAAAATGGGCTGTTGCCCATTTTTTACATATCTATGTATCTATATATAATTTCCAATAAATAAACATTCAAATAAGCATTAAATAAGATTAATCATCTTTATTAAAATTTTATTATATTACAAGCATTATTACAAGCATTGATACACGAAAAACAATTGAAGTAATAATAAATTACTTTTATATATATATTATTGAACATTTTAATGTTTAAACAAATGACAAAATGGTAAAAATTTATTAAAAATATTTATTAAATTCTATTGACATTAATTGAGCATTATGTTATTATTGACTAGATTGAATAATTGTCCCTGTTAGCAAATATAAGAAAATTAATTGTTTTTTATATTTAAAGCTTATTGGGAAACATCTGAATAAGGAGTTAATGAATGAATTCAAACACACTCAACATCAAAAAAATTAAAAATGGAAAAGCTGAAAGATATAGTTTTGCTAAAAAAGAAGTTCCTTACACAATGCCTAACTTGTTAAACATTCAAATTGAATCTTACAAAAAGTTTTTGGAAGAAGATATTGGGGAAGTTTTGAACGAATTTAATCCTATTATAGACTACTCAAACAGAGCTGAGTTGTCTTTTTTGGGTTATACTATCGACAAAACACCTAAATATTCTTGGGCAGAATGTAAACGTAGACAAATTAGTTATACAGTTCCTCTTAAAGTGAATGTTCGTCTATTGGTTAAAGAAACTGGACAAATCATGGATCAGGAAGTGTTTATGGGAGATATCCCATATATGTCAAATGATGGTGGCTTTATTTGCAACGGCGTTGAGCGTGTCATTTTGAACCAATTAATTAAATCTCCTGGCGTTGTATTCACTGGTGAATTAAATAAATATGGACGTATGGATTATTTTGGTTCTATTCAACCTAGTCATGGTATGTGGATTCAGACTGAACAGGTGACAGGCGATGCATTGCGTGTCATTGTTGAAAGAAAATTCAAAATGAGTCTTGGCGTTTTATTAAAATGTTTTGGATATACTAACGAAGAATTGTTAGAAATTTTTGCTAACCACCCATTTATCGTTAACACTTTGGATAAAGAACAACAAATTACACAAGAAGATGCGTTAATTGAGTTTGGTAGAAGAACTCGTCCAGGTGAAATTCCAAATCCTGAGAATACATTGTCATACATAAATGACAGATTCTTTAATATTCAACAATATAATCTTGAAAAAGTTGGTCGTTTTAAATTAAATAAAAAGTTGTCACTCGCTAATCGTATTACTAACCAAGTGGCTGCAGAAGATATTAAATTGGGCAAAAAATTATTTGTATCAAAGGGTGAAATTATTTCAGCTGACCAAGCAACTAATATTCAAAATGCTGGTATAAATAGTGTAGATGTTTTAGTTGATGACAAGGTAGTACATGTTGTAGGAAATAAACGTGTAGATTTGTTTGCATATGCTAAATTAAATCCTGAAGAATTTGGTATTACTGAATTAGTTTATTTACCTTTGCTTCAACAAATTATAAAAGAGAATAAGGATAATGAACAAGCTTTGCGTGCTGCAATAAAAGCTAACGCTAGAAAACTTGAAGATTATCAAATCACATTAGATGATATAATCGCAACTGTTAGTTATCATTTGAATTTAATAGATGGAATTGGTGAAACAGACGAAATAGATAACCTTTCTATGAGAAGAGTAGCAACAAGCGGAGAATTATTGAAAAATCAATTCCGTAGTGGTATGGTTAAACTTCAAACTCAAGTTAGAGAAGCTCTTCAAAGTCGTGATTTAACCGATGTCACTCCAAGTCAAATAGTTAACGCTAGACAAATTAATAAGATTTTTAAAGAATTCATGGCAACTAACCAGTTAAGTGCGTTAATGGATCAAACAAACCCTGCCGCTAGTTTGAGAAATAAAAGACGTTTGTCTTCGTTTGGTAAGGGTGGTGTAAAGAAAGAACGTGCTACAGTAGAAGTTCGTGATATTAACCCTTCTCACTATGGTCGTATATGTGTGGTTGAAACTCCAGAAGGTCAACCTATTGGTTTGATGACATCTATTGCAGCTTATGCACGTGTAAATAGATATGGATTTATTGAAACTCCATTTAGAAAAGTTGACTTAAATACTCATAAATTAACTGATGAAATTGTATTCTTAATGGCTGATGAAGAACGTGGTCATTTTATTGCTCAAGCAACTGTTGATGTTGACGAAAATAATATCTTACGTTCAGGATATATTGATTGTAGACATGATGGTCAAACTGCTCGAGTAGATTCTAATATGATTGATTTAGTAGATTTATCACCTAGACAATTATTATCTGTTGGTGCAGACTTGATTCCTTTTGTTGAACATTGTGCAGCTAACCGTGCATTGATGGGTTGTAATATGCAATGTCAATCAGTTCCATTAATTAGAGCAGAAAGTCCAATTGTTGGTACAGGTATTGAACATAAAATTGCTGTTGACTCTGGTGCTTTAATTATAGCTGAGCAAGATGGTGTTTGTAAGTATGTTTCTTCTGACTACATTACAATGGAATATGATGATGGTTCAATTGTTAATCATAAACTACGCAAATTTGAACGTACTAATGAAAAAGCATGTTTTAATCAAAAACCAATTGTGAAAAAAGGTGAAAGAGTCAAAAAAGGAGATGTACTAGCAGATGGTGCATCTACTGAAAATGGTGAATTAGCATTAGGAAAAAATTTGACAGTAGCATTTATGAATTGGGAAGGATATAACTTTGAAGATGCTATTCTTGTCAATGAAAGAATAGTGCGTGATGATGTATTTACTTCAATAAGTATTCAGCAAGTCAAAACCGAAGCTAGAACTACGAAATTAGGTGATGAAGAAATAACTAGAGATATTGCTGGTGTTGGTGAAGAAGCTTTAAAAAATCTTGATGAAAATGGTATCGTGCGAATTGGTACAGAAGTCAAGGTTGGAGATATATTAGTCGGAAAAGTGACTCCTAAAGGAGAAACTGATTTGACTCCAGAAGAAAGATTATTAAAAGCAATCTTTGGTGAAAAGACAAAAGAAGTTAAAAACACATCTTTGAAAGTTAAACATGGAGAAGAAGGTGTTGTCGTTGGTGTTGAAATTTTGTCAAGAAAAAATAAAGACGAACTTGACGCTGGCGTAAATGTTATGGTTAAAGTTTATATTGCTCAAAAACGTATTTTACAAGTTGGTGATAAATTAGCTGGTAGATACGGTAATAAAGGTGTTATTTCAGTCGTTTTACCTGAAAGTGATATGCCTTATATGCCAAACGGTGAAACAGTTGATATAGTTTTGAATCCTTTGGGTATTCCTTCTCGTATGAACTTAGGACAATTATTAGAAATGCACTTAGGTTTAGCTGCAAAACATCTCGATTGGAAAGTTGCAAGTCCTGCATTTGATGGTGCAAAAGAAGAAGATATTAAAGAATTGTTAAAAGCAAATAATCTTCCAGAAGATGGCAAAATGCAATTATATGATGGACGTACAGGTCTTCCATTTGAAAATAAAACAACCGTTGGTGTAATGTATATGTTAAAACTTATTCACATGGTTGATGATAAAATTCATGCTCGTGGTATTGGTACTTATGCACTTATTACACAACAACCACTTGGAGGTCGTGGACAACTTGGTGGTCAAAGATTCGGTGAAATGGAAGTTTGGGCACTTGAAGCTTATGGTGCATCAAGATTATTACAAGAAATGCTTACTATCAAATCAGATGATGTGGAAGGTAGAATAAAAACTTACGAAGCTATTGTAAAAGGTGAGCCTATTCCAGAACCTGGTATGCCAGAGTCATTCAAAGTTTTAGTAAAAGAAATGCAAGGACTATGTCTAGATGTTAAGATATTAACTGCAGATAATCATGAACTTTCTATCAATGAAGTTAGTGAAGAAGGAGACGAAGTGACAACTATTGAACCTGTAAACAAACAAGCTCTTGAAGATGTCACAGTTGAATTTGATGACATCCAAAATAATTATGAAAGTGATATTAATAGTAGTGCTTTTGATGAATCTGCATTATTTGATGATTTAGACGATTCTGATGAATAATAGTTATACAATTTTAGGAGAAAATAATAATGTTTGAATTAAACAATTTTGACTCAATTCGTGTTGGTATTGCTTCCCCTGAGACAATTAGAAGTTGGTCTAGGGGAGAAGTGACTAAACCTGAAACTATCAATTATCGTACACAAAAACCAGAAAAAGATGGACTATTTTGTGAACGTATTTTTGGACCTAAAAAAGATTGGGAATGTCATTGTGGCAAATACAAGAGAGTAAGATATAAAGGTGTTGTCTGTGATAAATGTGGCGTTGAAGTGACACGTAGTAAAGTTAGACGTGAACGTATGGGACATATTGAATTAGCAACACCTGTGAGCCATATATGGTTTTTCAAAGGTGTTCCATCACGTATTGGTATTATTCTTGATATGTCTCCAAAACAATTGGACGAAGTATTATATTATGTAAGTTATGTAGTTTTAGACCCTAAAAATACTGAATTTACTTACAAACAAATTATTAGAGATAGAGAATATCGTGAAGCACTAGAAAAATACGGTCCTAATGGTTTTAGAGCTGGTATGGGAGCAGAAGCTATCAAGGAATTATTGAATAATATTGACTTAGAAAAAGAAAGAGACGAATTGACTGAAATGATGCGAAATAGCAAAGGTCAAAAGAAATTAAAAGCAACAAAGAGACTCGAAGTTGTTGAAGCATTTATAAAAAGTGGAAATAAGCCTAGTTGGATGATATTAGATGTAATTCCTGTAATTCCACCAGATTTGCGTCCACTTGTTCAAATTGATGGTGGCAAATTTGCAGCATCTGATTTGAACGATTTATATCGTAGAGTTATTAATAGAAATAATAGATTGAAAAAACTTATTGAATTAGGTGCTCCTGAGATTATCATACGAAACGAAAAACGTATGTTGCAAGAAGCTGTTGATGCTTTATTTGATAATGGTAAACGTGGAAGGGCGGTACAAGGTAGTAGACAACGTGATTTGAAATCTTTAACTGCCTCATTGAAAGGTAAACATGGTCGTTTCCGTCAGAATTTGCTCGGAAAACGTGTCGATTATTCAGGACGTAGTGTTATTGTTGTTGGACCAGAATTGAAAATATATCAATGTGGACTTCCTAAAATGATGGCTCTTGAATTATTTAGACCATTTATCATTAAACGTTTGCTTGAATTAAATGCAACTAATAATTTGAAAAAAGCAACACGTATGATAGACCAAGAACGCCCTATTGTTTATGACATATTATCAGAAGTAGTGCAAGGTCACCCTGTACTACTTAACCGTGCTCCTACACTTCACAAATTAAGTGTTCAAGCATTTGAACCTATTTTAGTAGAAGGAAAAGCTATTAGATTGCCACCTCTAGCCTGCGGTGGATTTAATGCGGACTTCGATGGTGACCAGATGAGTATTCACGTTCCTTTATCTGTTGAAGCTAGAACTGAAGCTAGAATGTTATTACTTGCTTCTAATAACGTGTTGAAACCAAGTGACGGTAGTCCTAATATGGTACCAAGTCAAGATATGATTTTGGGTAATTACTATATTACTGCATTACGTGACGGAGCAAAAGGCGAGGGTATGACTTTTGCTAGTGAAGATGAAGCACAACTTGCATACGAAAATGGAGAATTAAGTTTACAAGCAAAAATTAATTTAAGAAGAACTGTTGAATTTGAAGGTCAAAAGTATACAGGCAGAATTGAAACAACATTAGGCAGAATTATATTTAACAGCGTTATACCTCAAGACTTAGGCTTTGTAGATAGAACTAAAAAAGAAAATATTTTCCACTATGAAATAGAAAAAGAATTTAAAAAAGGTGATTATTCTAGTTTAATTGAAACATGCTATAGAAAACATGGTACAAATCCTACTGTCACAATGATTGATAATATTAAAAATATGGGATTCAAATATTCAACACTTGCAAGTGTATCATTCTCAATATTTGATATTCTTGAAGCTAAAGATAAAGATAAAATTATTGAAGATGCAGATAAAATTGTTAAACAAAATGATGCAATGTATATGCAAGGTTTCATTAATTATAATGATAAAAAATCTAAAAACATTGCTATTTGGGAAGAAACTGCAAATAAAGTTATGAAAGTGACAAGTGCAGAGTTTGATAAATTTAATCCTTTGAAAGTCATTATCACTTCAAAAGCTCGTGGTGGTGAAGATTCATTAAAACAACTTAGTGGTATGTTGGGTAATACAGCATCTGCTAGTGGTGGAGATAGTGACGTGCCAGTTAAATCAAATTTTAGAAAAGGTTTAAGTTCACTAGAATATTATAGTGCTGCACGTGGTAGTCGTAAACAATTGATGGATACAGCATTGAAAACAGCTGACTCTGGTTATTTAACTAGAAGACTTGTAGATATAGCTCAAGATACAACTATAACTGAAGAAGATTGTTTTGCAAATCTTAATGAACCTATTAAAGGTATGGAAGTGACAGCTATTGTAAGTAATGGTGCCGAAATTGAATCATTATATAATAGAATTGTTGGAAGATTTACATCTGCTCCTGTTATTAACCCTAAGACAAAGAAAGAAATTTGTGGTGAAGATGTGTTCATTACAAATGAATTAGCTCAAGAAATAGTTGATTCAGGAATTGAAAAAGTACAAATTCGTAGTTTGCTTACTTGTAAAGCAAAAACAGGTGTTTGTGCAAAATGTTATGGTAGAGATATGTCTACTAATGATATAGTCCACGTTGGTGAAGCCGTTGGTGTAATCGCTGCTCAATCTATTGGTGAACCAGGTACGCAATTAGTGCTTCGTACATTCCATAGTGGTGGTGCTGCTTCTGCAGATATTACTACAGGTTTGCCAAGGGTAGAAGAAATTTTCGAAGCTCGTAATCCTAAGGGAGCTGCAGTCATTTGTGATATCGGTGGCAAGGTGTCTATCAATCAAGTAGATAAAAGATTTGAAGTCGTAATTAAAGGTAGTACAGATGAAAGTTATTTATTGCCATTTGGTTCTGTATTAAAAGTAAAAAATGGTGATGTTGTGACTCCTGGTACTGCATTGACTGAAGGTCCTTTAAATCCAAGAGATGTATTGCGTACTCGTGGTGTAAAAGCTGTTCAAGAATACTTATTAAATGAAGTGCTTGAAGTGTATAAATCACAGTCAGTTTCTATTAATGCTAAACACCTTGAAATCATAATTAAACAAATGTTAAGAAAAGTTAAAATCGAAAATTCTGGAGATACAGATTTGCTTCCAGGAGACATAGTAGATATTAAAGTTTATGAAGATGCGAACTTAAAGACATTACAAGAAGGTGGAGTCCCAGCTACAGCTAAACGTGAATTACAAGGTATTACAAAAGCTTCTTTGACAACTGAAAGTTTCTTGTCAGCAGCATCATTCCAAGAATCAAGCAATGTGTTAACTGAAGCAGCTTTGAAAGGTAAAGTAGATCATTTGGTTGGATTGAAAGAAAATATTTTGATAGGAAAGATGATTCCTGCAGGAACAGGTGCTCCAATATATAGAAATCTCCTTCCAAAACAAGTTAAAGAAGACAATTCAAATTTTGTTAATCATGATGTTGATATAAAATTTTCAGACATTGAAGAATAAAATAATTGCAAAATATTATAATAAAAAATCTCACAAAAATTGTGAGATTTTTTTTATTTTTTTTAATTAAAATTATCATTAAAAATAAACTATAAATTGTCCTAATTAACTATAAAATAGTATTTTATTTAATTTTATAATTTATTAAAAAATTTATATAAAACTATTTACAAATTAAAATTTTTGTGATATTATGTAGTCATAAATAAGGAGGTAATATGAGTAAAACTAAAAGTATTATCGAAAATATTAAGCCTTCAAAATCAAAGAAGAAAGCAACTAAAAAAAATATGACTTCTCCAAGAATATTGCTTGCAGGTAGACTTGCTTTTATCAAAGAGAGATTAAATGTATTAAATAATATGAAAGCTGAACAAATTGCTAACAAAGGCAATGCTGTATCTCCAGTGACACTTCAAGCGGCTAGAGAGGTATATAGTGAAAAGGTAAAAAGAATATCTACATTGGCAGAATCAGAAATTTCATCTAACTCAGCAATTAACTTAAATAAAATTTTTGCTAATTTGTCTGAAAATGAAATTGAAGATATTTCATCATTAATTAATGATAATGATGGAGATATTCACGAAGATAACATTATATCAAATTTATAATAATAAGCTCCTTTTATTAGGAGTTTTTTTATATCAATTTTATAAAAGAAATTTTTATAATTTTTGTTATTTTTAATAAAATGTTTTTAAAATATTTTTTGCTTCATTTTTTATTTGACAAAAGTTTTCTTTGAAGTGTATTATAGTTATTATTATATTTATATGTTCTTATTAGTTTAGAAATTTAATATAAAAATTTATTTTAGATGATAAAATGAAAGAAAATGTAGTTAACAATCAACAAAATATTGTCGTAAACAAAATTGATAGTCCATTAACAAGAGATATCTCTTCATGGAAAGTTCTTTTATTTTGTATTTTAATTTCATTTTTATTTTTGATGGTTTGTTCTGCTAATTCATTTTTGTATGCTTTTAATGATAATCAAGATATCAACTGGTATATAACTATTGGTAATGGTATGTTAAATGGTAAAATTCCATATAAAGATTTGTTTGAGCAAAAAGGTCCAATCGTATATTACATATTCGCTTTTTTATGTATGTTTGGCAATCCATATCATAATGCTTTTATATTAGAAGTTATATGTATTACATTGTTTTTGTATTTTTCATATAAAATTATGCTGAAATTCACAACTCCTTTCAAAGCATTAGTTGGCACAACTATAGTGTGCTTTATTTATACGACAAGTCCGTTTTTTGTGGTTGGTGGTGGAGCAGTTGAAGAATATTGTGCGCCAATTTTTGCATGGTTTTTACTATCTTTTTTTGATTACACTTATGATAAAAAAGCATTTTCTTATTTTCGTGTAATAATTATGGGTGTAATGTTATCTATTTTGTTTATGGTAAAATTCACTCTAATTATATTACCTGCTATAATTTTAATAATTTGGTTTGTTATTCAGTTAAAACAAAGAGAATTTAAAAGGACTTTTTTATCGGTTTTCTTGATGTTAATTAGTTTTATATTTATATTTTGTCTATCTTTAATTTATTTTATAATTAATGATGCAGTAAAAGATTTATTTATAGTATATTTTTATGACAACTTATTTTTATATAAAACAGAACTAAATATTTTATCAAATTTTTCTAATATATTTTTTTATGGATTTTTTGGTATGGCTTTTGTCATATTAGGTTTAATAGTATATATCCATAAATTTGAAAAAAAAGCTATATCTTATACAATATTAGTACTTTCTTATATAGTACTACTCCTTCTTTCAGGAAATTTTTCATATTATTTTCAACCTTTATTAGTTTTTTCAAGTTTGGGAGTGGCTTGCTCTGTTGATTATGTTTCTTATAAATATAATGCAAAACAAATCTTAAAAAAATTATCTTTAATTTTAACTGTTATAATATGTTTTATTTTCTGTTTTCCATTTGGAAATGCTACTAACGAAATGTTTTGGGCTAAAGAAGATTATATTCATTACCAAATTGCACAAGATATTCATAATTATGGTATAGAAAACCCTAGTTTATTTTGCTACAAAATGTGGGACTATGGATTTTATAATGTAGCTGGTATTATTCCAACTGAAAAATATTTTGCTAACAATTTATTTGATGAAAATAGTTTTCCTGAAATGTACAACTCATTTTATAGCGCAATTGAAGAAAAACGTAATGATTTTGTTTTGGTTCGCATTGAAAATTATGAATCGGATAAAGAATTTATTGACAAATATTATAAAATTTATAAAACATATACATATAGGTATTATAAAAATACAATTACTTCATATGATTTTACAGTATATTTAATGGTGCCATTAGAATAAAATTTTAGATTACATATTTTATTTGAAAATTTTAATTATTTAAAATAAATTATTTTACTTATATGTTTTTTTATGTTATAATTTATCTAAGGTATGTGAGGGTAGTATGAAAGAATTAGTTTATCCAGCTGTTTTATATAAAGATGATGAAAAAGGTTCCAACACTGGTTGGTATACAATTCAAATTCAGGAATTAGATATTGTAAAAGAAGGAGAAACTGTAGTCGATGCATACATCAAAGCAAAAGAAGATTTGTGTGCAATGGTTGATTGTGCAATAAAATATAATTGCGAACTTGAAGCACCTCGAGATTTTGAGGAAGTTTATAAAGAGAACAAAAAGAATATCGTTTTATTGGTAGATGCACTTGCATAATAGGTGAGCGTATGACAAAAGTTAATAATTTCAACTGGGCGCAGTTAGACTTTTTGATAAATAATTTTTATGAAATCGTTGAATATAAACGTGGTAGAGGAATTTATGGAGATAGGGTTGTTTTAAAACGTCCAAGACGAGCAGAGTCTATTTTTAATGAAACAGATAGATTATTTTCATTTTATTATATGGACGCAAATGCTGTAAAAGAACTGCCTCGTACAATTCACGAAAAAATAAAAATTATAGCTAGATTTGTTTGTAGTCCAGAAGATATGAATATATTATGTGAATTTGACAAATCAAATGATATTGAGCCAAATGAATGGGCTCTTGAAACAAAAAAATTATTAATTGATTCTAATAATTTAAACTTTGAAGAACTAAATAATATCTTATTACAAAGATACAAATTATTGAATAGTGATTTTATTAGCAAATTAAACAAACATAGAGCAAAACAATATTTTTTAGCGAGTAGTGATGAATTCAATTTTATTACAAAAGAGTATGCAAATCAACAATTAAGTTTATTATAAAGCGTATTATTACGCTTTTTTTATTAGTTGCTATCATAAAATTAATCTATATTAAATTTTAAAATAAAAAATTTACATATTATTTTTTTATTCGACATAACTAGTTTTTTTTCTTGCAATAAAAAATGTTTAAAATCTTAAACTAATTATGTAAATCTTGGTAAATATTACTTATTTTGTTTGACAAATTTCTCTATATTTATTAGAATAAATTAGACTTAAATTAAGGAGACAGTAATGAAACAATTAATAAAGTACTTTAAACTTACATTTTGTTTTTTAGCATTTGCAGTAATGAGTATTGTTTTTGCATTCAGTCCTGTTCTAACTACTTATGCAGCTGAATTGTCTTATACAATTGAAACTTATAATGCGGCTATTAATTCAATCAAAATGCCTAAGAGCACAATTGATGTGTCAAAAAATGAATCATTCCAAATTCCACTTTTGGAAACTAGTTTGTCTGGTGGTAAAACATCTGGACTATTTGCGGATACTGCAACTAACTATACTATTAGAGTAGTCGATCCATCTGGTCAAACTCACGATTATGTAGTTGGTGGTAGTGAAAATGATACTGAATATTTTAACGAAGAAAATGTTAGTAGTGGATATTTAGAATTAAATGCACTTAATAATGGTAAATATGATATTTTATACATTATCACTAATGCAGGTAAAACATATTATTCTAATACCTATTCAGTGACTGTAAAAAATATTTCTTATGAATTAGATTTAATTGA
Organism: uncultured Clostridia bacterium; assembly: GCA_944384445.1. Taxonomy (GTDB): domain Bacteria; phylum Bacillota; class Clostridia; order Christensenellales; family UBA1242; genus Onthoplasma. The sequence goes on from CALWTL010000006.1 coordinate 11,879, forward strand.
TTCTGATACAGGTTTGAAAAAACTTGTTCCACTTTCAATGAAAACAAGTAATACAGCTTTTGAAGTGCCTATTGCAAATGTAAAAGTTGTTGATAGTGAAACTGATGAAGCTATCCAAACAGTCGTACCTACGGTCACTGTAAATGGAGCTCCACAAGATTGGGCTAGTAGTGATTATATTTATCAAGCTGATGGTAAATATTATATAATACCAAGTCAAAGTGGCACTATTACATTAGAATACACTTACAAGCAAGGTAGCAATCCTCCAACTTTAACATATACAATAAATGTTTCTGATGACTTTGTCGCTCCTACTAGTGAAGATTTAACAATAACTACTCCAACTATGCCTAGTGTTGAATTAGGAGATAAGGATATCACTTTACCTAATCTCACAGTTAGTGATAAAGATAATAGTGATGTTGAATACAATGTGACTTCAATTGTTATTACTAAAACTAATGACGATAAAATTACAAAAACCTTGTCAAACAACACTTTCTCATTTGATATGACTAAAGAATCTTTTGGTGTTGAAAATTATGCTGATATGGTTGGTAATTATAGAGTGACTTATAACATTGAAGATGCTTATGGTAATACTAAATCTATTAGTGTGATAATAAGAAACGTGACAGATAGTACTAGACCTAATGTATACATGGCTTATGACTATGAAATTGATGAATTAACTAATAGTCCAGTTCAAGAAGAAAATGCTGATGGTGAAATGGTAGATGCTGTTAATACAAATTATGCTGTAGATTTAAAAACTAGATATGGGTACTCTGAATTAGTTTTACCTGCAATTTATGCAACAGACAAGGTGACAGAATACAAAGATTTCACTTTTATTCGTTATATTCAAAATACTAACACTCACACAATTTATTATGTAGATAATTTAAAAGTTGAAGATGGCGAAGTTGTTGAAGTTACAGAAACTGAAACTGGATACAACCATTCTGGAGATCCAAACATTGGTAAATTTAATAAATCTGTAGCATTTAAATTTTCTTCGGACGATAGCCAAATATCTGATTATGCCGGAGAATATACGATAGGTTATTATGTGTTAGCAAACACAATTTCTAAACAAGAAAGTTATGTTTACAGTTCAGGGACAACTAGATATACAATTACTGTTTTATCCCGTGCAACTGTAGCAGAGGACAGTAGCAATACTTCAACTCCTAAAATCCAGATAAATAATGTAAAAAATAATTCAACTATTTCAAGTGATGATGTTATAAATGTTAATATAACTTCTTCAGATGAAATTGATACTCGTTTAAAAAATGCAGTTTTCTATTATTATTCAGAAACATCAGAAAATGATTTAGAAACTGATATAAAAAATGCAATTAGAACAGTTTTAGCTAACCCTAATTCTGACTCATCAAAAAATATTTGCAATGTATTAGATGACCCACAATTTATTTCTGAAATGCAAAAATTATATTCAGGATTTGGTATTGCAAAAGTTGATGTAGATAATTCAAATAGTTTTGATATAGAATTAACTAATTATTCTGGAGAAACAAATGGCAGAATTTTAAATGTAGTTGCAGTTTCATTGAATGACGAAGGAAATATTGCAACTTCTACTAGAATTTTAAATATCAAAGATGTTGATGAAGAAATTGCTCCTGAATATTCAATAATAAATGCAGGCAGTTTTACTAGCGATAGTACAAACATATTAGAAACATTAGAATTTGATCAAGTACAAGAAGTGACGCTTCCTACAATTCAATTTACTGACGACGATGAATATCTTTCATTAAATGTTAATTATTATATTGGTACACCAGATAGTGTTGGTACAGGCTTACAATTTTTATCTCCAACTGATAAACAAATGAGTGGAGACACTATTACAGGTGGAAAAATTACTACAAGTAAAGTAGGCACTTATTATGTTGTATATACAGCAAAAGATGATGCTGGAAATATGACTACTGTATATTTTACATTTGTAGTTAATGATTCTTCTGACCCATACTTATCTGTCAATGCTGAAGGTACAAATATTGACGGAGAAGATGTATCAATTTCAGGAAATACTATAACAGGTGAAATCGGTGCAGTGATTTCATTTGACCCTACAATGTATTCTTCAGCCGGTGATGATATAACTAATGACCCTGAAACAAGTATAAGCTATTCAATAGATGATAGTGGTCAAGGACTTGATTATATTACAACTGGTGATTATATGACATTTGCTTTCAATAGTGAAGGTGAATATACAATTACATTTACTGGGCAATATGCAGATGGCACAATTGTTGACCGTATATATTATATTAATATATCAATGCCTGAATTAGCTTGGGATTTTGATATTAATGTTCCTAAATATGCAAAACAAAATGAAACAATTATATTACCTGATTTGACAGCTAGTCAAGGTAATTTAAAAGCAGATGTTTCTGTCAAAGTTCTTGACCCTGATGGCTTAACACCTGAAAGTGGAGATGCTATTAGATATCAAAATGGCGACGCTATGGTATGGTCATTTACTACAAATGAAAATACTCGTGGAACATACAAAGTCACTTATACTGCTAAAACTGATTATGGTGAAATTACAAAGACATTTGAAATCAAAGTTGGTGATAATGTCGCTCCAACATTTAACATGAACTATGAAAGTGAATTATCTCAAGAAATAGTTTATGATGGTACAAATCAAATTGAATATAATATCAATTTGAATAAAACTAATAGAACATTAATTATTGAAGTTATCAGTAATGGTAAAACAATTTATTCTTACGATACAAAATTAGTAATTAAAGATAAAAATGACAATGGTACTGAATCAACAATGACAAATTGGAATTCATTAACTGTTGAATTAGCAAGTGATGATGGAATTGTATCAAAAGGTGATGAAGACGGACAATACATCATTAATGGCACTGGTAAATGTACTTTGACATTAACAGTAGAAGATAGTTATGATAATGTAGGAACAAAGAAAATTGAATTTAATGTTGTTAGCGAAACAGAACCTGAAGAAAACAAAGATTCATATTTAGGAGTTGTTTTGATAATTGTATCACTTGTTATTCTTGCCGGAGTAATTTTATTCTTCACATTTACTGGTAAAAAAGGTGGCAGTTCAAAACAAAATAAAATGAAAAATAATTCTTCAGTTGATAATAGTTCAAAATCAAAAAAAGTTGAAGACAAAAAAGATTTAGAAACTAAAGTAAATTCAGACAATGACAATATTGAATTAGAAAAAGATGACGAAGTCGTAATTGATAATAATGAAAAAGATAACGAAATCAACGAAGATAATAAGCCTAATGATGAGTCAAAATCTGAAGAAAATGAATAATAAAAAAAATCTCTTATATTAATAAGAGATTTTTTATTTATGTTTATGCATTATAAAAAATAAATAAAATAAAATCAATATAAATATGAATTTTGATAAAAAAAGAGAAAAAATTTTTAATTAAAAGATTATCTCAACTTTCGTTTTAATTTTGCTATTTCTTCTCTTAAATTTATTGCAGTCTCAAAATCTAATTGTGCTGCAGCTGTGTTCATTAAGCCTTTGAGTTGTTCTATCTTTTTTAAAATATCAGATTTTGATAATTTTTCTTCATCTTTTTCCATTCTAATTTTTAATGTATCAACTATGTCTTTTTTAATCGTCATTGGTTTTACATTATGCTCATCATTGTACTTCATTTGTTTTTCGCGTCTTCTATTAGTTTCATCAATTGCTTGCTTCATACTATCAGTAATTCTATCTGCATACATAATGACTTTACTTTCACTATTACGCGCTGCACGACCAACAATCTGAATTAAAGATGTAGCACTTCTCAAAAATCCTTCTTTATCTGCATCTAAAATTGCGACCAAAGTCACTTCTGGTAAATCTAGGCCTTCACGAAGTAAATTAATTCCAATCAATACATCAAACTCGTCTGAACGTAATTCATTGATAATTTTAACTCGCTCTAATGTATCAATATCACTATGAAGATATTTTACACGAATTCCATTTTCGCCCAAATAAGAAGATAAATCTTCTGCCATCTTTTTTGTCAAAGTTGTGACTAATATTTTTCCTTTTTTTGCAATATTTTTTTTAATTTCATCATATAAATCATCTACTTGCCCAAGACTTGGACGAACTTCGATTTCTGGGTCTAGAAGATATGTAGGACGAATAACTTGTTCTACAACTTGACCAGCTAATGATAATTCATATTCGTTAGGCGTAGCTGACACATAAATTGTTTGTCCTATTCTATTGTTAAATTCTTCAAAATTGAGTGGGCGATTGTCATAGGCACTTGGTAGTCTAAATCCATAATCTACTAAACTTGTTTTTCTTGCTCTGTCACCATTATACATTCCCCTTACTTGGGGTAATGTAATATGACTTTCATCTACAAATAACAAAAATCCATTAGGGAAATAGTCTAATAATGTATATGGAGGTTCTCCAGGCTTTCGTCCATCAAAATATCGTGAATAATTTTCAATACCTGAGCAATAACCCATTTCTTGCATCATTTCAATATCATAATTTGTACGTTCACGAATGCGTTGGGCTTCAATATATTTTCCTTCTTTTGTGAAAAATTCTTCACGTTCTTTTGCATCTTTTTTTATCTGTTCTAATGCATTATTCAAACGCTCACTTCCAACTGCATAGTGACTAGCAGGGAATATTGAGGCATGTTTCAATTTGTCAATTACATTCCCAGTGACTGCTTCAAATTCGCTAATTTGTTCAATTTCATCATCAAAAAATTCTACACGTATTGCTCTTTCACTACTATCGGCAGGAAAAATATCAACCACATCACCGCGAGCACGAAAAGTTGAACGTGTGAAATCTATATCATTTCTAGTATATTGAATATTAATCAAACGACTTATCAATTCTTCTCTAGTCATTTTATTACCAACTCGCAATGAAATGTGAAGGTCATAATATTCTTTAGGTGCACCTAAACCATAAATACAAGAGACAGAAGCTACAACAATTGTGTCACTTCTCTCTAACAAACTACTTGTCGCACTATGACGCAATTTATCAATTTCATCATTTACACTCATGTCTTTTTCGATATAAGTATCACTAGAAACAATATAAGCTTCTGGTTGATAATAATCGTAGTAAGAAACAAAAAATTCTACTCTATTATTTGGGAAAAATTCCCTAAATTCGTTGCATAATTGAGCAGCTAATGTTTTATTATGAGCTAGAACTAAAGTGGGGCGATTAACTTGTGTAATAACATTTGCCATTGTAAATGTTTTTCCACTTCCTGTGACACCTTTTAAAACTTGAGCAGATAAACCATCTTTTATTCCTTCAACTAACGATTGAATTGCTTCGGGTTGGTCTCCCGTAGGTTTATATTTTGATACTAATTCAAAATTTCGATATTCCATATAAAATTCCTATTAAAACATAAATCTTATTAATACACCGATTAATGCACTTATAATTGCTAAAATGCAGGTGCGCCCGAGTAGTAGGAGCAAATTTCTTTTATTATTGGTTAATTCTCTATGGAAACCTTCACCTTTGATTTTTAAAGATACGCAAAAAACAGGACTTCCTTTTTTATCTGATTTGAATAATTCTATATAATTATCATAACTTAAATTAGTCATAATCTTTTCTAGTTCATCTGGATAAATTACATATCTATCAGCTGCAAATGATATTATTTCACGTGGAGAAATAAGGCAAGATTTTTTGCCTTGACATTTTTGGTAAACATATTCCATTACATATTTTTCTTTAAAAGTTAACATTTTGATTTGTCCTAATTATGGTATCAATAAGAAGAATAAAACTAGTGCTAATATCGTGCCAATAAATGAAGAAATTGCAACATACAAATAGGGTAGTATTTTTATGTTTTTTGATTTATTTGATTTGCTGTTAGTGTCAGCTTGCTCTACACATATACTTCCTTTAGGCAAAATTGAATAACAATAAGTATTATCTTCACTAAATTTTATATTGATATATTCTTGCTTTTCTAAAAAACTTATAATCTCTTTTAAACTATCATTATCATATTGAGATTTTTGTGATAAAATTGCCATTATTTCATCTGTAGTGACAACTTTGTAAGCACTACCTAATGCTAATTTATGCATAGCTTTTAATACTGAAATTGATTTTTTATCTAGCATATTATCCTTTATTATAACATTTATTATTATCTTTTGCAATCTTTTATAAATTATTTATAAAGTGATTTATAAGTATTTAATTGTTTTTTTATAAATTTGAAAGCTCTTTCATAAGGTTCAGAATTTGTCAAATCAATACCAATTTCTTTTAAAATCTCTATTACTGGTTTGTTCGTTCCATTTTTTAAAAAATATAAATATAATTCATTAAAATTTTTCTCTACTAATAATTTTTCAGCAATAACGCATGCACAAACCAGACCAGTTGCATAAGTAAATACATAATAAGGGGAATAAAAATGAGGTACGCACATCCATTCATATTGTAATTCGTTTGGTATTATAATTGATTTACCATAAAATTTTTTATTCAAATCAAGATAAAATTTATTTAAATCTTTATAAGTTATAGGTAAATTGTTTTCAATGTTTTGATGAGCGTATAATTCAAATTCTGTAAAAATTATTTGTCTAAATATTGTACTACGTACATTATCTAAAAAATTACGTAAATAATATTTTTTGTCATTTGTATTAGAAATTTTTTGCATGTATAGGTTTAATAAAATTTCATTTGTAGTACTTGCAATTTCTGCAGCAAATATTGATATGTTAGCTTTTTCATATGGTTGATAATTTAAAAAATATTCAGCATTAATGCAATGACCTAATTCATGACATAGAGTAGATACTGAATTGTAATCATATATATAATTTGTTAAAATAACAGTGTTTGCTCCGTAGCAATGTGAACAATATGCTCCTGAATGTTTATTTTGATTAGGGAAATAGTCGATTGAATTATCATTTAATTTTCTATTTAAGATTTTAATATAATCTTCTCCCAACGGTATTAATGAATTTTTTATTAATTCATTTGCTTTATTTAATGAAATCTTTGAATTGTGTTTTTCGTCTTCAAATAAGTCGTAATATGCAAAATTTTTATTTTTTGATATTTTTGAACGAGTTTTACAATAGTCTTTTAATAATGGTATATATTTTTCTGTAAATTTTATTATATTTTCAAAAACAGTATTAGGAATATCATCTTCCAGCAAAACACTTTCAAGAAGATTTGAGTAATTAGTTATTTTGGTTAAAAATTTGTCATATTCAATATCTTTTATATAAAGTTCAGCAAAAGTTTTATTTAATTTTGCATAACCATTCATACGGGATTTAAATGAATTTTTTCTTAATGTTGGGTCACTACTTCTTAAGTATTTTGGATAATTTGAATTGTCTAATTTGTAAACTTTACCATTAGAGTCTAATACATCATCAAATTTTAGTTCTGAGTCTACTAATATACTATGAATATTTTCATTACAACCTAAAAAATTTCCCATTTTTGATAATAATTCATTAGTTTTTTCGTCAATTTTATGTGGCTTTAATTTTATAATTTCTTTTAAAAAGTTGTCATAATTTTTAAATCTTTTATCTAATAGTAATGAATTTAAATATTCATTTGGCAATTCATATAGTTGAGGTATGAAGTACGCGTCTGCTTCACATAATTTGCTATATAAATTATTAAATTTTTGTTCAAGTATTAGCATGTTTGTATTTGAAAAATCAACATTTATATTATTTGAAATATAATGTGCTAATTTACTTATAGATATAAAATCTTCTTTATATTTTTCAAGTCTTTCAAATAAAATATCTGAATTTTGTAATTTTCCACTATATTTTGGTAAAATTTCTGTTAAATTTTCTATTTTTTTAAATATTTTATTAATTTCATTTTCATTTGATATATAACTTGTTAAATCCCATTTATATTCGTTAGATATTTTATTTCTATTTTTCATTTAATCTTCTCCTTTTCAATTTATTATAAGTTTAAATTTTAATTAATTTTTGTCAAGTATAATTCATTTATACTGCTTTATATTATAAAATTTATCATATCTTTATTTTTTTCTAAATCTTGACATGATTAACATGATAATGTATAATATAAATATATAATTAAAAAGGTAGGTGTAATAATATGTTTAGAAAACTTATTTTAATTTTATGTGTAGCATTTGTAGTTGTATGTTATGGATATCCATGTTTTATTTTACCATTTGGTGAATATGTACGCACTACAGAAATTGGTAATGCAAAAGTTGAAGCTAAATATGATTTTAATTGGGATGGAACTGTTAATCATGAAGACGAATTAGGAATTACTACAAAATATTATTATAAATTAAAAGGTAATGATATTTTGCTTAGTCTTGATGATGATTTTGAAGGAGATACAAATATTACAATAAGCATAAATTCTTTATATAATATAAGCAATGGATACTTTAACCAAGTTGGTATGTATGTAGCAATAGGTGTTGGAGTTTTAGCCTTATTGTGTATTATCACTATACCTAGAAGAAATTAAGCGACTATGTCGCTTTTTTTTATAAAAATTTATAATTAAATATTAAGTCATATTATATAACTACACGTCATTTGTCTATAATCTATATAAACTTATTCAATTATTATACTTGTAAAAATCTATACAATATGGTATACTTAAAAATGATTAAATTAACAAAATAGAGGTTATTATGTTAGAAAACATTGTTGTAAAAGGAGCAAAAGAAAATAATTTAAAAAATGTAGACGTCACTATACCTAAAAATAAATTAGTAGTATTTTCAGGTGTAAGTGGTTGTGGTAAGTCAACGCTTGCATTTGATACGATTTTTGCTGAAGGGCAAAGACGATATATGGAGAGTTTGTCTAGTTATGCTAGACAATTTTTAGGTCAAATGAATAAACCAGATGTTGAAAGTATTGATGGATTAAGTCCTGCTATATCGATAGATCAAAAGAGCACTAATAACAATCCACGTTCAACAGTTGGGACAATTACTGAAATATATGATTATTTGCGATTGTTGTTCGCAAGAATTGGTAAACCTTATTGTCCAAAATGTGGCAAACCTATATCTGTACAAACTATAGACCAGATAGTAGACAGAATTTTGGAAACAGAAGATGGAAATAAATTACTTGTGATGGCTCCGATTATTAGAGCTCAAAAAGGAAGTCATGAAAAGACACTTGATGGTTTGAGGAAAGATGGCTTCGTTCGCGTTATGGTAGACAAACAGGTGTATTCTCTTGATGATGCAATAGTTTTAGATAAAAACAAGCGTCATGATATATATGTTATTGTTGACAGATTAGTAAAAAAAGATGGAATTATTTCACGTTTAACAGAATCTGTTGAAAAATGTTTAGAAATGGCTGATGGGTTGGTTGTTATCAATGATAATGGAGTAGATAAATTATATAGTGTCAAATATAGTTGTGTTGATTGTGGTATATCTATACCAGACATAGAACCGACATTATTTAGTTTTAATAATCATGCTGGAGCATGTCCAAAATGCGGAGGTTTAGGTTATGTTATAAAAATTGGTGAAAATTCTATTGTAAAAAATGATAGATTATCTATTAATGAAGGTGCTTTAGCAGTAATGGGTTTCAATATTGATACAACAGGTATGACCAAAAAGGCTTTACAAAAATTAAGTAAAAAATATAATTTCACTCTTGATATGCCATATTACAAAATTCCTAAAGAAGCAAGAAATGTATTAATTAATGGAGAGTCTGGAGATAAAGAACTTATTGCACCTAATTTGCATCAATATTGTGTTCAAAAAGATGCACTATTTATGGGAATAATACCCGATTTATTGCGAAGATTTCAAGAATCACAAAGCGAATATGTTAAAGAGGAAATCTATAAATTAATGAGTGAAGACACTTGTCCAGAATGTTTAGGTAAACGACTTAATCCGAGTGCATTATCAATAAAAATTAATGAAAAAAACATAGCAGAATTATGTGACATGTCAATAACTAAATTATACGCTTTTATAAGTTCTTTAAAGTTAAGCAAAAATGATAAGTTAATTGCAGAAAGCATTATAAAAGAAATTAGTTCACGTTTGTCATTTTTAATCAATGTTGGTTTAACTTACCTTACTCTCTCTAGAAGAGCTGGTACACTTTCTGGTGGTGAATCACAACGTATTAGATTAGCAACTCAAATAGGTAGTGGGCTTAGTGGAGTTTTATATATCTTAGACGAACCAAGTATTGGACTTCACCAAAGAGACAATGATAGATTAATAGATACTTTAAAAAATTTACGAGATTTAGGAAATACGTTGATTGTTGTAGAACATGATGAAGATACTATACGTCAAGCGGATTTTCTAGTTGATATCGGTCCGTATGCTGGTACACAAGGAGGAGAAATAGTAGCTTTTGGTAGTGTGCAAGATTTAATAAATAGTCCAAAATCTATAACTGGTAAATTTTTGTCAGGTGAAATGAAAATAGAAGTTCCTAAAAAAAGAAGAGAGACAAATAAAGGTTTCATTCGTTTGTTGGGTTGTAGAGAACATAACATTGATGATTTAGATGTAGCTATACCAAAGGGAGTGTTTACTTGTGTGACTGGAGTTAGTGGTAGCGGAAAGTCTACTTTAGTAAATGATATTTTTTATAGAGCTTTATTTAACAAAATAAACAAACGTGATAAAGAAAATAATCTTATGGAAATTTTGGGAATTGAAGACATTGATAAAGTAATTCAAATTGACCAAACGCCTATAGGAAGAACACCAAGAAGTAATCCTGCTACTTATTCTGGCGTTTTTACTAAAATTAGAGAATTGTTTGCTTCAACTCCACAAGCAAAAGAAAAAGGATTTGATTTAAGTAAATTTAGTTTTAATATTGAAGGTGGTCGTTGTGAAGCATGTGGTGGAGATGGTGTAAAGAGATTGAGAATGTATTTTATGCCAGATGTTTTTGTCCCATGTGAAGTGTGTGGTGGTAAAAGGTATTCAAGAGAAGTTTTAGATGTGAAATATAAAGGTAAATCAATTTACGATGTTTTAGAAATGACAATTGATGAAGCATATAACTTTTTTGAAGCAATTCCACAAATTAAAAGTAAATTACAAACACTTGTAGATGTTGGACTGGGTTATATTAAACTCGGGCAAAGTGCGACAACATTGTCAGGTGGAGAAGCTCAAAGATTAAAATTGGCTACCGAACTTACAAAACGAGATACTGGTAATACTGTTTACATTCTAGATGAACCAACTACAGGTCTACATTCTTTCGATGTTAAACGACTTGTAGATATTTTGCAAAGATTAGTTGGGAATGGAAATACAGTTGTAGTAATTGAGCATAATCTTGATATTGTTAAAACTGCTGATTATATAATAGATATGGGACCTGAAGGTGGAGAAGGTGGCGGAAAAATTGTTGCTACTGGTACACCTGAAGAAGTCGCAAAAGTAAATAAAAGCTATACTGGAATGTATTTAAAGAAAATGTTAAATAATTAGGAGTATTATGGATAAAGAATTAAAACAATGTTATCATTATTTAGATTTAAATTATGATTCGACTGTTGAAGAAATAAAATCTAAACAAAAGATTATGATTAAGATTTATAGAGCAAAAAGTATAAAAACAGGTAAATCATATAAAGACGAAATAGCAAAAGTAAATTTATCTACAAATAAAATTTTATCCAATATCAAACAAAATGGAATACCAAAGGGTAGTGTTTTTAATTTTTCATCGAATATCAACGATATAGCTAGTTTAATTTTTGTATTGTTAATAATAATTATTATATGTACTATTAGTTTTTTAACTTTATTATAAATAATAAAAATTTATAAATAAATTATAAAAGATTCATGAAATTTGTACCTGTTGATTGATTGAGTCCAATTATATTATAATTCAAAAGTAGTGAATATATAATAGCATCTTCTTGATTTTCGTTTATAATTGATGCACATAAGTATTGTAAAAAATCTGAAACTGGTTGTAAATCTTTTCTAGAAATGGATATGCACAAAATATCCATTTTTTCTGTCCAATAATCGTTCAATTCATATATAGAATTTTGTATGTCTAAATTTTTTATTGATGTTGTCAGTAAAGCATCATGAATTTCTTTGCTGTCGTTTTCAAGTTTTGAAAAAACCTTTTGCGTATATATTCCGTCCCATATACACAAGCCAGTGACTGATAAAAATAATATTAACATTGATATCCATACTTTCATAATTTTATTTCCTTTTTAATATCATCTATTAATTTAAAATTATCTCCTTTCTTTTGATAATAAGTTTTTCCATTACTATCAATTGATAAAATAATTAATTCTTTGATAGATTTTATTTTTAAAAAATTTAATATTTCATTTAACATTTTGTTGTCCATATTTAATTGTTCCATTTCTTCTTTTATAATTTTTCCATCAGATATAATTACATGTGGAAGTTTAGCTGGTGGATTTTGTATATTCATATCTTTTGCTGTCACGGGACTATTATCATTTGTTGGAATTACACTCATCTTTCCATTAGTTTCAATAATTGCATATAATATTTGGTCAAAACTATAATAATTCAATTGTCTAATAGATTCTAACAAATCATCAATATTCATATTCAAATCTTTTAATGCTTGATATTCTATACCTTTTGGACTGATTACAATTACTGGTCGACCGCTCATAAACCTTCTAATTTTAATGTTTTTTCGCGTTAAAATAGTAATAAAAAAGTGAACTAAGACTAATATAGCTAATGGAAGTATGCCATTAATTAAAGGAATATTTGTGTCGCTCATTGGAAGAGTTGCTAGGTCAGCAATAATTAAAGTTATTACAACTTCGTATGGTTGCATTTCACCTATTTGACGTTTTCCCATTAATCTTAAAAATGCTAAAACTGTAATGTAAATAATTAATACTCTTAGAAAAATAATAAACATACTATAAGTATGTTCATTGACTCTAATTTTATACTATGTTATAATTTGTATAAATTATAAAAATAAATTAATTTAGTATAAGTATTTATTATATTAAAAAATTTGTTTATTGTTAAAATTTTAATTAAATCAGTTATAAATTTTTATATAAAGATTAAATGAAAATATTTTTAGGTTGTATTTTTGCGTCTTTTTTTGATTAAATTAATTAATCTTGAAATATCATATAAATTAAATAATTTACATAGAATTAAAGTTCCAATTATGCTTATCCCTCCACCGATAAATGCTGATATAAAGTTATTAAAGAAATGTAAAACTATGTTAGATACAAAATTACCTATTAGGCTAATTGGAATAATGATTAAAGCATATTTACAAATTAGGTTAAATAGATTTAATTTAATGTTTGGTACGATTTTTTTTATCATTTTAATATTCAATATAGTTATTGTTAACATTGAGAGGAAAAAAGATACTATAATTGAATTAATGCCAATAAGTGGGGTAAAGGCAATTAAACTTATAAACAATATTACTGAACCAAGAAGATAATTTACAAAAGATTTTAGTTCCATATTTAAAGCATTTAATATACTGCCAGTTAAATTACACAAAGTTATAGGTAATACACAAATTGCTGATAATTGAAGTAATGTTCCTGATAGGGTATTATCATATAAAACAATACCAATTAAATCTCCCACAGAAAGATATAAAGGTATAAACATCATGCTTATGAATATTGAAACATCAAGTGACTTTACTACATTTTCTTGAATTGAATCATATTGATTTTTTGACATCATTGAGCTTATTGATGGTATCAAAACCATACTTATACTACCTATTATAGACATTGGAACAAATAGCATAGGGAAAGTCATTCCCATTACGACACCAAAACTAGATACAGCTTCACTTGTTGAGTATCCACATAATATTAACATATTAGGAATAATTAATGTTGTTAATGGTTGTATTAATGAATTGGCTAATCTAACACCTGTAATTGGAAGTGCACTTTTTAAAACATTTTTGTATTCACCTTTTGAAAAATTTAATTTTCCTCTTTTAAAATATATGAAAATTGTAATCAAAGCAGAGAGTAGGCAAGTTAAATTAAAAGCTATAGCAGAATATTTTGTTGCAACAAAATAATCAGTCACAGTAAATAGCATTATAAATGTAAGAGCAAAACGAATTATCTGCTCTAACAATTCAGTTAAACCACAATTGAAATAATCATTTTGTCCCCACATAGCACCTCTAAAAACTGCATATATAGCACTACAAATGATTGATGGCAATAATATAATCAATAATTCAACAGCTCGACTATCAGTTAAAATTATTCCCCAAATAGATTTTAACAAATAGATTATTATTGAAGAAACTATAGCAACTGATAACGCAATGATTAATGCCGAACTAACTGCTTTGTTTCTATTTTTCAATTTGGAATTAGTTTCATATTTTGATACTAATTTTGCTGTTGTCAAAGGTAAACCACTGCAAATAAGTGTCATAAAAATTCCTAAAACGGAAGTGGCCATTTGGAAAAGACCAATTCCTTCTGATCCTAATTTTCGTGTTAAAAATATTCTAAAAAAGAAACCTAATGCTCGAGTAATTACTGAAAATATTGTGACAACAGCAACTGCTTTAAAAATTGATTTCATACTTGTCCTATAATCCTATATAAATATATAAAAATAAATAAAATTATATGCTAATTTTAGTTTATTTTGTTTGATGATAGTATTTGAATGTAAAATTAAAATTGTTTAATATCAATAGATTTTCATAAATTAGTCACAAAAACAAAATAAAAGAATATATATAGATATGAAATTAGTTTTACCAAAAGAGTTTTTATATAGGGTTAAAAAAGAAGATAATATAAATGAACTTTGTATAAGGTTTAATACGTGCAAGGCTAATATCATACGTAATAATAATGATATAGATTTATATCAAGGTGAATGGATAAAAATTATAGTTAATGAATTTACAACACATTTTGTTAAACCTATGGAAACTTTAACAAAAATTGCTAATTATTATAATATTAGCGTAGAAAAATTAAAATTAGATAATGAATTGAAAGAAAATAGATTATACATCGGACAATTATTAAAAATATATAAGACTTAAAAATTATTGTTTATTATCTTTTATTATTTATAAAATCATAATAAATTAAATATAAATCATTTATCATTTTGATTTATATAATCAAAAAAACATGGAGTAATTTCCATGTTTTTATTTTACTTTTAATTTATTCTTTTGAGTTTTCAGTTTGATTTGATTCTTGATCATCTACACTTTTTAATGATTCTTGTTGTTCTCTTTCTAATTTTTTTATTAAATTATTTATAAATTGTTCCGATTTTGTATATTCAATTTCAGATTCTAGTTTAGTTATAGACAATCCTATTGTAGATGATAATTTTTGTTTCTTTTTCATTTCTTTTTGAAGTTTGTTTATTTCAGACATGTCAGCACGTTTAATTTTCATTTCTCTTATTTTTGACAAGTCTAATTTATATTCGTCTTCATATTTTTTACGTTCATCATGTAAAGTTTCTATTTCTTTGTTTAGTTCTCTTAATTTTGATTCTCTAATTGTGCTAGCTTTGCGTTGATATAATTGTTTTGATACAGTACGATTTCTATCATAAGCTGTTTTTGATTTTTTGATAGGTTTTTTCCACTTAATTTTTCTAACTAAAACTCCTACAATTGCTATAATTATTGCTAATGCAAACAATATACTTGATATATAATATAAAATTGTATTAACATTAATGTCATTTCCTTCGTCATCAGATTGATTTTCATCATCAGTAGTGTCATCGCTAGTTGTTTGAGTTAATATTTTTGTATATGCGTTTTCATGAGCATTATTGTACTCAGTTAAATCTTCTTCGTTAAATTCTACAAATTCAATTCCTCCAAAGAACACGTCTCCACTAGTTGATGCTAAACTACTACCTAATGATAGTTCTAGATAAGTTGTTGTATCTGAATTAGGATTAATGTAGAAAGTATATGTTGTCCAATGATTATCTGATATTATTTTTGTGAAAGTATCATCAAAACTAGACAATTTTATACTAGCACCCATCAAATCTTTATCAATTGAATTATCTAATATTTGTAAATTTTGAGTATACACAGATATAGTAATTTTATAATAACTACCACTTGTTAAATCAAAACCAATTTTTGATGATAAAGTGTAATAAGTGTCATTTAAAGAACGAATTGCTAATACGTTTTTATTATCAGATTGTAAATTTGTGAAATTTGCATAATTATCGCTATTAGATATAACTTTGCTTATAGATTCAGTATTTGTTAAATCAACAACTCCTGATAAAACTTCATTATTGTCTGATTTTTCAAAATAAGTAGGGGTAGAGAATTCTAAATTACTATCTGATACAATTAATTGTGATAGATTTGTTTTTATTTGATAAGTTGAATTTACAGCATTTGTAAAATCGTCTTCTGTTGGTTGAATTGGATAATTAAATGTGACATTATCAATATAAACGTATCCATAATCAGTTGTGTCTAAAATAATTTTGACAGATACGTCTAAGGCTTGATAACCTGTATATAAATACATTGTTATAGTTTGCCAATCTAGAATGTTTGTTTCTACAATAATTGAAGATAATACAACTTCTTTATCATTTATCGTACTTACTAATTGAATTTCAGCTGGGGTATTTTGAGTTTGAACATCAAGAGTTATTTTATAATATGATTTAGCTGATAAACTTTTAGTTGCACTTGTATAACTTTGAATATCAGCTGTAGAATTATACATCATTAATACATTATTGCTTGAGTTCATACCGAACGGGTCACCAGGATTTAATAAATTTGAAAACTTTGTTGAATCTAATTTATTAAATTCAGTTGGTGATGTATTAATTACTCCATATGATTGGTCATAATTTCCATCAACTTTGTTCCATGAATTTGGAGTGGCAGGGTATGGATTTGAATAATCTGTTGTTTGGACATCATTAAAGTTTCCATTGTCGAAATATAAGTCATTGCTTGAAAATGTATATTTCTCTGCTAAATCAATAGTATCTGCGTATGTTCCTGTCGATACATTTGAGAATGTTGAATAATCAACTTTTGTAGTTATAATTGAAGCAACATATAATGTGCCAGTAGTAGGAGTATCAGAATTTCCTAAACCAACAACAAGTTTGAAAGTTGTAGATTTTATAGGGTTAGAACGTACATAAAATGAATATTCTTGGTAGTCATTAATAATATTTGCATCTTCACCAGTGTCTGAACTAATTGTTAATATTTCACTGTCAGTTGATTCTTCATCATCTGATAGATTTGTTTGTATTAATTGTAAGTTGGCATTTCCATCAATTGATTTTGTTTTAATAAAAATACTAACTTTATAAACAGTGTTTTGTTCAAACGTAAAGAAATCATCTGAAGTAGCATATTGAACATAAGTTGCTTGTTTATTTGAAATTTTGAAAGCGGAATTTGTATTTCCATCACTTGCTTCGGAATCGGTTGAATTTTGGATTAATTCAGCGGTTGTATAGTCAGGAGAATTTTTGTCATTATCAAAAGCATATAGGGTAAAAGGATTTGTTGACATATCAAATTCGTTAACTATATTATCACGCTCGTCAAGGTAAACATAAGTGTTTGATAATGACGAATTATTAAGTTTGTCAATATTACTATTTAGTGTACTAGAATTTATTTTATATGCTGAAATGTTATCAAATAATACTACACCAGAACCTCTAAGATACATACCTAATTTAACGATAATATCTTCAATATTATTTGTAGTAATGAAAAATGTATAAGTAGTGTAATGATTTAGTGAGCTAATGTTTGTTATGCTTGCATAGATTGATTTATTTGAGCTATCGTCAGAATTAAAAAGATAAAGTGCTCCAATTCCATTATTATTTGAGGTATATACATCAACAGATATCATATAATTTGAATTTGCTTCTAATGTAATTGAATCGTTTGTTGTAAAACCAAAATTTGCATTATGTGAAGTGCTTTGATTGTCTTCAGAAGTTGAAACTGTACTATCAATCATTAAGACATATTCATCACGAAAAGTTTCGTCTGTCTTATATTTTGAATATTCTTCTTCATCTACATTAATTACGCCAGCATTTACACCAGCAGAATCAGTATCCTGACTTGGAGTAAAACCTGTAGGGTCAAAAGGATATTCACTATCCGGGCTATTATTAAAATTTTGATTAGCTATTGTAATTTCTGTTTTATTATTAATTGCATATGCAATTGTCTCAAAATCAATAAGATTTATTAAACCAATATTTGTAAACAAGATTAATACCAATGCGGTAAGATAACACATAATATTTTTTAGTAAATTTCTTCTAACTTTCATTCTAACCTCTTTATTAATTATTGCTATAAACTAATTTATTATAATATAAATTTTAAAAATTAGCAAATAAATTTGACTAAAAAGAACAATATAAATGTATGAAAAAGGTAAAGAAAGTTCACATTATTATTTTTGGTGCAATTATAGGTCTAATTAACGGTTTTTTTGGTGGTGGTGGGGGTATGGTAGTTGTTCCACTGCTCAACAAAATGTTTGGTTTAGAACAAAAAAAAGCACAAGCAACAGCATTGTTTGTTATTCTTCCGATTAGTATTGTTAGTACTATTGTGTATATGTGTTATCATTCCATCAATTTTAAAGAAGGTTGGCCTGTGATAGTTGGAATTATTGCAGGAGGAGTTATAGGAGCATCTTTACTAAACAAATTAAAAAATAGTGTTATAAAAGGAGTATTTATATTTTTTATGCTTTTAGGTGGCATAGGAATGTTAATTTGGTAAAATTATGATTTTTTGGGAAATTGTTGCAGGGATATTAGGTGGAATAATTGGAGGCATGGGAATGGGAGGAGGAACACTTACGATTCCTATTCTTACAATATTTTTATCGTATGAACAACTTAGTGCACAAGGTGTAAACTTAATTGCTTTTTTACCTATGTCAATAATTGCACTTGTCATTCATATTAAAAATCATTTAGTTGCATTTAAACAAACTTGGCTACTAGCATTAATTGGTTGTATTTTTAGTCTTGGAGGTGCTATTTTAGCAAACCATATTTCAAATTCATTACTAAAAAAATTATTTGCTATATTCTTGATAGGATTAGCAATTTGGCAAATAGTAGAGATAATCAAAGAAAAGAAAAAAAATAAAAAATTAGATAATATAAATGATTTAAGTTATAAAAAAAATAAAAATAATAATATTGATAATTAAATTGTTAATAAAAGCTAGAAAATATTGTTATTTTTATAAATTTTTTATATTTTTTTAAAAAGATGCTAATAATGAAGTATGGTTTATTACCATATCTATAAGTTTATATTTTAAGATTTGAGAAATTGTTTGCTCATTTTGTTCGTTTTTTAATTCAGAAAAAAAATCTGTAAATTTATTTATCTTAGCGACATATTTTTTTGCCTTGCTATATTTTGTGTCAGTGTTAAATTGATTGAAAAACTCGTTGCTATATTTTTTATAATCTGATTTAATATTTTCTAAATTTAATAGTAATTCATTTAATTTAATTTCATTTTTGTCAAAACTAATAATAGATTTATAAACGGAATTCATTAATGATATGTTAGCATTGAGTAAATTTTCTATGCTTTTATTTTGATTATCAGTTAGATTTTTTATTTTGTTAAATTTATTACATTTTAATATATAAACAGAACACGTAGGATAATCAGATTTTAAATTTTCGCACACTGTATTTGCATCTTTTTTGTTTGGATAAAATTGAGCAAATACATGATATTTTCCATCATAATAAACATATCCTGCACCATTAAGTGAACTAATTGTACTAGCAAGATTGGTCGCTTCATTATAAGTTAAAAATGAATTTATTTCTACAAAATAATATTCATCTTGTTTATTTATCTTTGGATATAAAAACATTGCAAGACCTAAACTAATCAATATTAAAAAGCTTAATATTAATATACTAGTTTTTTTTGTTGGGTTTAACTTTTTTCTATATTGGTTATAATCAAATTCATATGACTGCATACTTATTTTATTATAAAAAAATAAAATTTATGAAAACTGTCATGTTCGTGTAAAAATCTTGACATATTTGCGTATAATTGAGCAAGGAGGAAAAATGAAAATTAAACCATTATATGATAGAGTTATAATTTTGCCAGATAGTGAAGAAAATATGACAAAATCAGGCATTGTTTTGCCATCAACTTCACAAGAGCGACCTGAAAAAGGTAGAATAGTAGCAATTGGTGATGGCACAGATTTTGATGGAAATAAAAAAGATATGCAAGTGAAAGTTGGAGATCGTGTAATTTTTAACAAATATGCAGGCGTTGAATTGAAAATAGAAGGGAAAACACATATAGTCATGAGAGAAATTGATATTATTGGGGTGGAATTATGATAGAAAAAATTGTAAAATTTGGTGTTGAAGCGAGAGAAAAGTTGTTGAAAGGTGTGGAGACTCTTGCAAATGCGGTAAAAATAACACTTGGTCCAAAAGGTAGAAACGTGGTAGTTGACCATGTTTACATAGAACCACTTATAACAAATGACGGAGTGACAATTGCAAAAGAGATAGTATTACCTGATGAAATTGAAGATATGGGTGCTAAAATTGTAAAAGGAGCATGCGTTAAAACTAATGATGTAGCAGGCGATGGAACAACAAC
This sequence comes from uncultured Clostridia bacterium, assembly GCA_944384445.1. GTDB lineage: Bacteria > Bacillota > Clostridia > Christensenellales > UBA1242 > Onthoplasma. The sequence goes on from CALWTL010000006.1 coordinate 32,687, forward strand.
ATCGGCTGTTTTAGTTGAAAGTATATTCAAAGAGGGTTTAAAATGTTTTACGATGGGTGCAAATCCTATTTTGCTAAGAAATGGAATTAGAAAAGCGGTTGATTTTACAGTTAATGAAATAAAAAAATTTAGTAAATCAGTAAAAGATAATGAAGCAATTAAACAGGTGGCAACAATTTCTTCTGGAAGTGAAAGTACAGGAGAACTTATTGCAAAAGCATTTGAAGAAGTAGGATTAGATGGAGTTATTACAATAGAAGAAGGGAACAATTTATTAACAACAATGAATGTAGTTGAAGGTACACGCATTAATAGGGGATATTTAAGTCCTTATATGTGTCAAGATCAAAACAAATTAATTGCTGAGTTAGATAATCCATACATATTTATTACAGACAAAAAAATATCCAACATACAAGAAATATTGCCAATTATTGAAAAAGTAGCAAATGTTGGTGGTTGTCTTTTTATAATTGCTGAAGATATAGAAGGAGATGCTCTTACTACTTTAGTTATAAATAATATGCGTAAAACATTTAATTGTCTTGCTATAAAGACACCATATTTTGGAGATAGAAGAAAAAAAGTATTAGATGATTTAGCATTAACAGTTGGAGCGAAATATTTTACAGGAGATATTTATAATAATTTTCAAGATGTGACATTAGATGATTTAGGACACTGCGACAAAGTGAAAGCAGATAAAGATTTTACTACTATAATTGGTGCGAAAGGGGACAGAGAAAAGATTAAACAAAGAGTTAAAGAATTAAGAGAAAGTATCAAAGATGCAAAAAAAGAATTTGATATTAGTGTAATTAATGGAAGATTAGCACAATTAAATGGAGGTGTGGCTTTAATTAAAGTAGGTGCATTGACCGAACTAGAGATGCGTGAAAAAAAATTAAGAATGGATGATGCCTTGAATGCTACTATGGCAGCGATAGATGAAGGAATAGTTGTCGGTGGGGGAGTAGCATTGCTACGAGCACAAAAAGAATTAAATTATTTTATAGAAAAGAATTTAATAGGTGATGAAAAATTAGGTGCAATGATTGTTTCAAAAAGTCTTGAAAGTCCAATTAGACAAATTGCAAAAAATGCAGGTGTTGATGATGGTGTAGTTGTAAAAGAAATATTAAAAAATGAAAATGTAAATTACGGATATGATGCATTGAATGATGAATATTGTGATATGTTTGAAAAAGGAATAATTGATCCATTGAAGGTGACTAGAACCGCTCTTGAAAGTGCTGGTAGTGTAGCATCGACTTTACTTACAACTGAATGTGTCGTAGTACAAAATAAAGAAAAAATTCAATCAGAAAAGCCGCGTGCAGATTATAATTAAAAAATAAAATAATTAAATAAAAATATTGTAAATTATTAAAAAAAATGTGTGCATATTCACACATTTTTTTATTTTTTTAATTTATTTTAAATTTTTTAATTTTTCTTCAAGCGAATTTTTACTATTTAATAAATATTCATAGCGTAATTTTTCTTTTTCAACTAGTTGTTGTGGAGCACGAGATATGAAATTAGGATTGAATATTCTGATTTCTAATATTTTTATTTCAGAATTTATTTTTTCAATATCTTTGTTTATTTTTTCACGTTCTTTTTCGGTATCAACAACTTCATATTTATAAAAGTAAAATTCGCCTAATTCAGTTACAAATTTTATACTATCACTATCAATATTGTCCAAAATATCAATCTTTTCGATATTAGTCATTTTTGATAAAACTAATTTAGCTTCGTTTATGATATTTAAACTAGTTTCAGAAACATTATTTTTGTTTACAATAAGAGTAATTCTTTTTGAAGGAATAACATTATAACTCAATCTTGTTTCTCTTATTTTTTGAATTAATGAAATAATTTTTTCAACATCTTCAGTTTCTTTTTTGAAATATCCAATAGAAGAAGCATAACTCTGATTTATCAAAAGTTCATTTGTAAAATTAGAATATATATCTTCTGTAATAAAAGGTATTATTGGATGTAGTAATTTTAAAATATTTAAATAAATGTCTTTTAATATTGCACAAGCATTAGCTCGCACATTTGGGTCATTGCTATATACGTATGGTTTTGAAAATTCTAGGTAATAATTACAAAATTCGTCCCAAACAAAAGAATACATTTTATTTACAGCTTGACAAATGTCTAAATTATCAATTAGTTTATTAATTTCTTCAATAGCATCAAATAATTTTGAATAAATCCATTTATCAAAAATGTTTAGTTTTGTTTTGTCCAACTTAGTTTCGGTTGTTTGACTCAAAACTAATTCTAAAAATTTGCCTGAATTGAAAACCTTATTGATAAATTTTCTATCTTCTAATATTTTCTCTTCGCTAAATCTAAAATCATTACCTGTTCCGTTTCCAAATAAAAGAGATAATCGTAATGAATCAGCACCATATTTTTCAATTATTTCAATCGGGTCAACTCCGTTGTTAGATGATTTGCTCATCTTTTTGCCTTCATCATCTCGTACTATACCATTAATTAAAACTTTGCTAAAAGGAGTTTTGCCCATAATTTTTTTCGATAACATTACCATTCGCGCTACCCAGAAGAAAATTATATCTTGAGCGGTCACTAAAATGGATGTAGGGAAGAATCTGTTTAGGTCATCAGTTTCATCAGGATATCCTAATGTTGAGAATGGCCACAAAGCTGAACTAAACCAAGTGTCTAAAACATCAGAATCTTGTACAATATCTTTATTACCGCATTTAGTGCATGCTGATGGTTTATTAATTTCAACCATTGTGTTGCCACAATCTTTGCAATAGTATGCTGGAATTCTGTGTCCCCACCATAATTGTCTTGAAATACACCAATCTTTGATATTTTCTAACCAATTTCTATAAATTTTTTGTACTCGATTAGGTACAATTTCAAGTTCTTTATTGTCTATTGCTTCAAGACCTAATTCAGCCATGTCTTGCATTTTCATAAACCATTGTTTACTCATCATTGGTTCAACTGCATTGTGACATCTATAACATGTAGCTTTTGGTAGGTTATATGGTTCAATTTTTTCTATTAAGTCAAGGGACTTTAATTCTTCAACTAATTGTTTTCTACATGTGTATCTATCCATATTAGAATATTTTCCACAATAGTCATTCATTGTGCCATCTAAATTCATTATTTTAATTGGTTGAAAGTCATGCCTTTTCCCAACTTCAAAATCGTTAAAATCATGAGCCGGAGTTATTTTAACCACACCTGTACCAAAATCTTTTTCTACATAATCATCAGAGATAATAGGGATTTCTTTGTTTAAAATAGGTAATATTACGTTTTTCCCTATTTTATCTTTATATCTTTCATCGTTTGGATTAACTGCGACACAAACATCTCCAAATATAGTTTCAGGACGAGTAGTCGCAACAACTAAATATCCACTTTTATCTGCATAAGGATATCGAATGTACCATAAACTGGAATTTTCATCAATATGTTCAACTTCTGCATCTGATAGAGCAGTTTTACATGTTGGACACCAATTGATTAATTTTTCTCCACGATATATATATTCTTCATCATATAATTTTTTGAATACATCTAAAACAGATTTTTGTCTTTTTTCATCCATGGTAAAGGCACATCTATCCCAGTCGCAACTGCAACCAAGTGTTTTAAGTTGTAATTTTATTCGTCCACCATATTTATCATTCCAAGCCCATGCTCGTTTTAAAAATTCGTCTCTTCCTAATTTTTCTTTAGAGAGGCCTTCTTTTTTTAATGCTTCAATTATTTTAACTTCGGTTGCAATAGATGCATGGTCAGTACCAGGTATCCATAATGTATTGTATCCTTTCATACGTTTGTATCTAATTAAAAAATCTTGAGTTGTATTATTTAACGCATGTCCAATATGGAGTTGTCCCGTAATATTTGGTGGGGGCATAATAATAGTAAAATTTTCTTTGTTTGAATTTTTATTGGAATCAGAAAAAGGTTTAAAACAATGATTTTCTTCCCATTTTTTATAAATTAAATTTTCTTTGTTTTGTGGTTCATAAGTTTTATCTAACATAAAATCTCCTTAAAATAAAAAAATCTTGCAAAATGCAAGGACGAATTTATTCGTGGTACCACCTTACTTTGAGCAAATTGCTCCTCATTTCAAACTGACGTATTTTTTCAACTACGCAGACGTTCTACTATTCTTCTTCGTCTGAACTCGTTTGCTACCTTCACTAATAACCTTCCTAAATTGCTCTCAGCCTATGGCAATTCTCTCTTAAAGGCGTTTATTAATTACTCCTCAAACTTATATCACGTTTCTCAATTATAAAATAGCATATTTTAGTTTTATTGTCAACTTATTTTTTTATAGTAAGCTAATAATGTTGATAATTTGACAATATTATTTTATTATGATAAAATTTTACAAATTATATAAATATTGATATATAATTATTGAAATTTATATAAAATTTTATTATTTTATTATTTTTTTGAAAAAATCTTAAAAATTTATTTAAAATCTTATTTTTAAAATGCAAATAAATTTTAGTATTAAATGTTTTGTTGAGAATAAATAAGCGGATGTTTATTGTAATTAATTGTTTATACTAAACAAAAATGTTTCAATAAGGAGAAATATGGAAAATTTTAATTTTAAGAAAAATTTAGGACAAAATTTTATTTTTGATACAAATTTGTTAAAGGCAATTGTTTCAGATGGAAATGTAAAAAAAAATGATTTGATACTTGAAATTGGAGCTGGTGCAGGAAGCCTTACTAAACAATTAGCACAATCATGTAGAAAAGTAATTTCTTTTGAAATAGACAAATCATTAATACCTACTTTAAATAAAATAAGTGAAGAATATAAAAATATAGAATTTCATTTTTCTGATTTTATGGAATGTAATATTGAAAATCTTTTTTCTGGAGAAGCTAAAGTAGTTGCAAATATTCCTTATTATATAACCACGGCGATAGTATTTAAGTTAATTGAACATATTAATAAATTTGAAAGTATTTTGTTGTTGGTGCAAAAGGAAGTGGCAGTTAGATTTGCCAGTGATTGTGGCGGTAAAGAATATGGTATTACAAGTGTAATATTACAATCATTGTTTGATGTTTCAATTCCTAGAATTGTTAAAAAAGAATGCTTTACTCCTATACCGAAAGTTGACAGTGCTTTATGCAAATTAGTTCCACATAACAAATATAAATTTGAAGATTTTGATGATTTCAAAAAATTTGTACATCTATCTTTTTCAATGAGAAGAAAAACTTTAGTAAATAATTTAAAATCAAAATATCCAAAAGAAAATATTATAGCAATATTAAAAAATTTTCAATTTTCTGAATCAATTAGACCTGAACAAATTAGTGTTGAATATTTTATAAAAATTTATAATTTATTGAAAAATACTCAAATTATATAAAAATTTGTGATTTTTTTGTGTTTTTCTAAAATTATTTTAATATTTTTATTATTTTTTTATAATTTTTTTGAACTTTTAATTTAATTTATTAATTTTTAATAATTTCATCTTACTTAAAAATTTTTTTCTTTAATTTATTTATTTTATATTTTAATTCGAGTTATAAATAAATATTTTAGTTTTGATTTATTTGACACCAACGTTTTAAAAATATATAATTATTTTGTAAGTTTTTGTAGATAATAATTATTGATACAATTCACTTTTAGCCATTGTTATCTATTCATAGTATTTAGGTAGGGGAAAATGACAAAAAAAATTTTTAAAATTATTGGTATAGTTTTTGCTAGCATCATAGTTTTTGTTGGTGCAGTTTTTGGAATTATGGCAATCATGGGTAAATTCAAAACTCCTGATGTTTATCCAAACAGATTGCAATTTATTGATAATGAACAAACTGTAATTTATCAAGACAATAATCCTGATAAATTATATTCTTTCGTTTTAAATGGATTTTCAGATAACTTGGACTATGAAGTGAATCAAAAAGATTGTTATATTTATTTTGTAAATAACATCGGTTCAGATTTAATTACTTTATGTGATTCAAAAGGTAATCCTTTAGTATCTGAAAACAATCGATATAGTATTGAATGCAATGAGCATGTTTATTATAAAATCAAAGACGTTTCTGAAACTGATTTCTCTAATTCAAATTATGGACAAGTTATTTTGCAAGCAAGAGATTCCCGTAGTCAAGTACAATCAAATAATTTGACAATTTGGGTAGATAGAGAAATATCAAATCTGTCACTAGATTATGGTTCTTCATCTGCTGTCAATGGAAGACAAGAAATAACTATTGGTGTTGATGTTGAATTTGAATTTAATTATCTCGCAAGTCCAGAACATTCTCTTGACCCAATAAGTAAAGAAAATGGAAAAATTGTTGAATTGTACTATCTTGATTCTAATGAATATGATTATGTTCCTATTAACCAAGATACATATCAAAATTATTCTTTTATCAAATATGATATAGATAATAAAAAATATAGTTTTTCTACCGATTCAGCTGGAACCTATGAATTTAAAATTGCTGTTTTTTCAACTTATCAAGATAGGGAAGACTATTTAAATAGCGATTTTGTTGATACGGATTCATATTTTGAACGTGTATCTGGTATGATAAATACTTCATTAATTGTAAATGTTGTAAATTCAGATATTTCAAATGTTGGAATGAATTCGTCAGGTGTTGGTTTAAATCTTTATTCAGATAATAACTATATAACATTATCTGGGCAATCTGGTGTAGATGGAGCAAATGATAATGATTTAGGCTTGTATATGATAAAAGATGGGGTAGCCACTAATATTAGATTTAACGAAGTTGCATTCACTCTAAATCAAAATAATTATCCAGATAATTGGTCAGATACTGATATTATATTTGTTTCTGATGACAAAGTAAAAACGATTAGATTCAATTATAATACTGCATCAATTTCTGGTTTTGGTTCAATTGATGGTAGTTATGGTATTAGTTTTGATACAAGTAAAAATATAATAAATTTGAATGGTCTAAATAATTTTCAACTGACTTATGCCTTGGATAATGTTTCTTACGATGAAAATACTACTCTAATAAAATCATTTACATGTGATTATGAAGATAGTACATATAATTTTGCTTGTTCGGTTGGTGCCGCCTTTTTGCAATATAATGATGATGGTTCATACAATATTAAGTTATTAAAAAGTGGTAGTTATTTAGAATTTTATATTTATGATAATCAATCAATTAATTATACTATAGCAAAAGATTTCGTATATACTGCACAACCTATTGGTAGCGGAAATAATAAATCTTGGAATATAGTTGCTAAAAACAATCTTGAATTATCAGATAATGAAAGTTTAGTTTTAGGTATTTTAGTCGTTAACAATAATGGAGGAGCATATTTTGCTTCAACTGGAGTGACTATAACACCTGTAGAATTGACATTTGAATTCGTTAATGAAAATCAGACTCACAATCTTCAAGTCGAATATAACAAAAACGAAGATCAAGTTTATTCAACAATTTATCCAGAATTGGAATTAGATGATATTGTAAACATTATAAGTGGAAGTTATGATGCATGTGTATTTATTACTCCAAAAGTAGATATTACATTAGGAGAAGTTTATGATATTGAAGTAATAGAAGGTATGGTATTTGTTGATGCACTAAATAATGAATACGTTCTAGTTGGATATATGCAAGGAAACCATTTCGTAAATAAAGTAAAAGTACGAAAAGGTGCACGAAATTCAAACACTCCAATTTACATGTTGCAATTACAAAATTCATATAATCAAACATCTTCTGAGTACATTCAAGAAATTATAGAAAATCAAGATAATAATATCACATTAAGGTATTCTATTCAGATAGAAAATGTTGATGGTAGTATTGAAACAAAGTATGTAAAATTGACAATGTTTAATGGCGAATTAGTTGCTACATTAGAAGACCACAGCGCAGTAGTTAGTTCAGTTTTTGTACAAAACAATAATTTGGTAGTGACTATTAATGATAATTCTTATATTTGTAATTTTATATCTTTGGATTCAGATGGTAGCAATGTATATTTAGGAAATAAAAGTCAAACTCAAGACAAACCATTGGTGGCTAATGTAGTTAATAGTTATATTTCTGATTCTAGAAAAGTGTCAATTACAGTTAGCTATGGACTATTACCTAACGAAGTTAATTTTAATTATAATGCAGGAAATATTGACGGTGTTCCTTTACCAGATGGGGGAGATACTTATTTAAGTATTGTAGATGGTAATGTATATGTTGTTGAAAATACTACTAATCATTCTTTAACCTTAACATCAAATGTACCTGATATGTTAAAAGATATTTATTATGCAAATGGTTTTGATTTAGATAATATCAAAATTTATATGTATAATGCTTCAAATGAGTTGATATCACAAAATTCTAATGCACTTGAAATTACAAATTTAGAATTTAATTCGGACAGCCTTGTATTATCATATAACAGTACAAGTGCACTAGCAAACGCTGACTCATATTTAAGAATTGTCCTAAGTTATAATGGAAAGGACATTTTATCTGATAAAATTTATATTGAAAGTACAGTCGCTACTAATATTCAATTTAAATATACAGACGAAACGAACTCTGATTTAGTTTATTCTATTGATTTAGCAGAGACTCCTGAAATTGCTAATGATTCTGAGTTCTATATTAAAATTGTAATAAGTTATGATATTAATGCAAATGATTACGTTTATAGATATTTTATTGTAGATAACAATAATGGTATTGAAAAAGAAATTTTTACTGATATTTATACAACATTATTTAACTCATATACTAATGGAACTATAAGTGAAGGTTTTCAAGTATTACCAGCGATTAACGGAATAGCAAAAGATATAACATATAGTTCAAATACTCCAAGTGTAGCAGAATTTAATAATGAGAATGGTTTAAATCTTAGTATAAATAAAATCGGTAGTACAATTATAACAGTAAGTTGTGATGATATAACGCGTTATTTCAAAATTGTTGTTGATACAGCAAAAATCGTAGATGAAAGTGCATTTAGTATAACAAATGCATCTGGTGACCCAATCATACAAAATATTGAAGCTACAACACAAGATATATCCGTTTCATTGAGTAATTATATTAGATATACTTATAACAATGATGGAAATAAAGAACAATTGAAAACTAATGCGCAAAATGTATCAATTGAGAATGTGCAAATCAGCCAATTTGGTGGAGATAGAGATTTATCTGTTGAATATACAGAGTCAGGTAGTATCAATATAGTTGCAAATATCAGTCCAGAAGAAAGTCTAATTGTGTTAACAATTGAAAGTGATGAAACTTCATGGAAATTTACACGTGTAAATTATTTATATGCAGGGTTGATTATTACCTTTGACGTAAATGTAAAAGCCTGCGAAACCATATCTTTTGAATTGACTTTTACTTCAAGTGTCGAAATTAATATTAATTCTAATTGGAATAATCTCTATTCTGGTACACAAGTTTTGTTATATGAGCAAAATGAAACAGGACAAACCACGAATGAACCTGTTTTCAAAATTAAAAATACTATTTCCGGAGCTGAAATTTCATGTAGAGTTTATATCAACGGCTCAGAAATATTTGAGACAATAGAAAATGCACAATATGTTTTAGGAGAAGCAGGTTCATATAGATTTAGTTTTGTATATAATGAATCAGAATTAGATTCGTACACTATTAATGTTGTACCAAATGTCGTTGCAATATTAAATGATGACGCAAGATTTAATGGTGGAGATACTTACAAATATTCTGATTTGCTAACTTTAAAAAGTTTCAAGACAGATGTTGTTTATGGACTAGATTCAGTTGGTATATACCCAATGTCTGATGCATATTTAGTGGATATTTCTACAACTGACAATCAATATTCTAATATTTCATTAAGTTTAATGGATAATTCTATAATTACAATAAATAGTGTTAATTTAACATTTACTGTGGGTTGGATTGAAAATATTGGTGAAGAAATTATTGAAGATATTGGAGTTAACTATAACTATAGTGTAGGGGACTCTGTTCGTAGTATTAATTTAGCGAATACGGAAATAACTCTTTGCAATAAATATATTATTTCACGTGAAACCCAAGGTGATAATTATCCAGAATATCAAGATAATGTTTACACTATAATGTCTAATATAATTTATCTATCTTTTGTCGAGATACAAGATGCAACTCAATTTTCTTTGTTTGATGTAAAATCAAATCTTTCAAATCTTGAATTTGAAGTACTTGCAAATAATAAATTTAAACTTATTACAAACATTTCAAATGAATACAATAATGTTATTTTAACATTTACATTTAAAGACGAATCAACAGGAAATATTTTAATTTATTCTACATCAGATGAAGATACTTCTATTTATTCAATTTCAATTGTTCCACTTTCTCCAAAAGAGATAGAAACAATAGCTTATTCAGGATTATCAAATGATGAAGCTTTTGATTTGTTAAATGATTTATATGATATAGATACTTTATTAGCAACATTGGCAGACGATAGTAATTTATTTGTATCAATGACTGTTGAAACAGTAAGCGACACTACAATATTTGCAAATACATCTTTTATAGGTAGTGGATATATTAATGGACAAAATTATGGTGCAAATGCTGTAATTAACGAAATAGAAGGTAATAGTACAGTCGTTTATATTACTTATAAAATTAGCTATATAGATGGAGTTGAATATAGATTTACTCGAGAATTAACAATAAAAAATAGACAAAGTATAAGTATTACCACTCCATTTGTCGATAATAGTTTGACTGGTACTACGACATCTTTTGTATTTGTCGGTGATAGCATTGATGATGACGTTAAAAATCTAAATGCTATGTCTCAAGGCAATAACGCATATCAATTGACAATTAATTCTTATTTTGAACCTGTAAATATGGGGCAAACTATGAATTTTGTTTATGATGATGTGCAATCAGTTGGTCGTGTTTCAATCTTTAATTCAAAAGATGATACACGTGTTCAAGCTGATTTCAATATTGAATTGCTGGCATATCAAAATAAAGGTAATACAATAAATTACTTTAACAGTGGTAAAATTAACATAGATAATGAAACTAAAACTGTCACATTTAACCAAGATATAACATTTGGTAATGGTGGTTATGGATACTTTATATTTAAAATAACATCTGAGTCGGGTAGTGTTGGATATTATTATGTTTACTTATATAATCAATTCAATACTAATTATAATAATGTTAATTATACAAACGAATATACATTTAATTCATCAATAAATACTGAAGTTGAAAATACATTTATATCAAACGATGCATTCTTAGGTCAAGCACTTGATTATAACTTCTTTAATAGTTATTTTGGTGCAAACAATGTTAACTATAATAATATAGATTTTTATCTTTTAGATGCTAACATGATTGAAGGTGATTATTATGCATTGGTAGGCAGTGATTATGCTAGACAGGGTAAAATTGATGACAAAAAACTTCCAATACTTAATAACTACACATATTTAAAAATTGGAATGGTATTCAATTCTAGCAATACAAAATTTTATTTAGGAACTGTTAATGTTTATGTTCTTCCAACATATATTGAAAGTTATTCTAATATTACTCCTCTCATTTCAGGATTAAGTACAGGAGAATATACAAAAACAATAAGTTCAGATATAGAATCTTTTGATATTCCTTTCACTTCTGTAAATAATAGATTGGATAACTCTATTATAGGAGGAAATTGGACTACAGAAATTGTGTCAGACAATAATGAAAATTACTTATATTCATCATCATCTATATCTTCAAAAGACGGCAGTAAGACGATTTTAAATTTAGACGGAACAACAATTAATTTTGATAGCTATATAAATAATTCAGATTTGCAATTTACTGTTAAATATATTTATAACATTGGAGAAAGTGAAAATAAATTTGTTTTACTCGTTCATTACACTTATGAAGAAATAGGAGTTAATAATAATGCCATCAGAGTTGATGTTGGACAATTTGTTCAAAACAACGATGAAACTGTAATTAATAGTTATTTCAATAATAGAATTGATTTATCAACATTAATTGGTAATTATAATAAAAATTTGACAATATTATATTCAGGCGTAGAGTATGCTAAAATCAATCTAAGTGATGGTAGTGTAAATCAATTAGTTGAACAAATCGAAGTTGATGATATAATCACATTCAATAATGGTTGCAGTTTGAATTATATAAAGGAAGACGGATTTAATTATTTACAATTTGAACAAACAACTTCTGGATATACAGAACAATTTGTAATTAGACTTGATGACATAGTAGATGAAAATGGTACAGTTTATTCAAAAACAATTACTGCTAATGTGTTAAGTGGTTTGTATTATTCTCAACCACAAGCAGGTGTAGGTTATAGTCAAGATAATCCAATGAACACAACTATTGTTAGTGAAGATAACAAAACTTTGTATGAAAGTAATTATGGTAGTAGTATTATTATTAATACAAGTAATAACGAAGATACTGGTGTGACTAGATATTATGTTGGTGGATTAAACATTTACACTAATGTATCAAGTGAATTAGATATTTCACTATCCGACTCAAAATATCTAGTAGATAAAACTAGCGGACAAATCAATTTTGTTCATACTGCACAAGACAAATCAATAATTCTATATATTAAAGTAAAAGATATGTCTGGAAACATATATCAAAGTAGCGGTGCAGATTTACAATTAAATTTCTATATTAATGTTGTAAAAACGTATTCAGGAATAAAACCAGTATATTATGTAAGTGGTGCTACACATGAAAATATTGTTAGCGGACATAAAATTGAAGATGTTTATTCTGAGATATTTAAAGATTATAGTGATATAACCGTATCTGATGTTTCTGATGTTAATAAGTCAAACATTATTAACACAAGAAAAATTGCTATATTAGATTTGAAAGGAAATTTATGTCTTACATATTCACCTAGTGCAGTTGGATTTAATGTGTTAGGAAACCCTAACTACATTGAATTTACAGCAGGCGAAAATATGAATTTAGTAAGTAATGACAATTTAATTAATTTAACCTTCTCAACAGTTAGCACAAATACTTTATCTAATTTGCATTTGAGCAATGACGCAGGAATACAAAATATCACTTACGTTTATCAAATAATGAGTAGTACTGAATACATTGATGGTCTTGATTATCAAGTTAATACACATGGTTTAACAGTCGATGAAAATAGTGAATATGTGGCATTAACTATAAATGATAAAAATGAGTCGACACCACTAATTTATGGAAACAAAGAAAATGGTAATATGATGGGAAATCATATCGCTACATTATTTGATGGCAATAATAGTGTTTTCTACATTTCTGATATAAGTATAAAAATAGACAATGCAACGACATCATATTCTAATATAGTTAAATATGATAGAGTAGAAACAAGTAATTATCCAGATGATATTGTATATGTAATTTCAATTAATAACAATATAACATTAACAATTAGATTAGGTACTGGTAGACGATTATATGTCGGTCTTGAAAGAACGGGCGGAAGTCTATTTGATACGCTATCTATTAATTTAACTTTGTATGGAGATAGTGGTAATTTAATTTCTTTGAATACAGAGCCATCGATAACATATAGAAATTTAGAAATTAAATTTTATAATTATACATTAGAAAGCAATTATTCTTCTACTTATGATTCAGTTTATGCAACTAATCCAATAGATTTGTCAGAAAAAGTTTCAATTGTTTCTAATAAAGGTAGTGGAACATTAAATTTGACAAATGCAGAACTTGATACTACTGGAAATGCTAGCTCATATTTATTGAATGGCACTAGATATTATATAACAAGTGCTGAAAATAACATTTTCGAGTACACTACTGAAAATAATAAAAATATAATTATGACTAATGCAGTTGGTGCGAATGCTAGTGTTTCATTATTGTTTAATGTAATAGATACTGATGGATATTATATAGGTTCAATACAATATAACTTTATGCTTCGTCCAAATTTTGACTTCAAAGTAAATCATAACTCTTTATCTAGTGGTGATAATGAATTTTATTCAAACTATATAATGATGACTAGTAATATAACTCAAAATGAAAATAACGATTTAGATTATTCTGAAGATTTGAATAATGTAGTTGATAATTATACAATTCAATATGATGGTAAGAATTATTATATAGATTTATTATTAGAATTATATACTGCTGATGGTACAAATCAAAAGATAACTGATATTAATAATGTTTCAATAACAGAAGTCTCTAGTTGGGGAAGTGAATACGTGACTATTGAAGGATTTAAAATTAATATACATAAAGATTTTACTGGCTTATTAATTTTAAAATTGGATATCAATTTAAGAGAAAATGGAACATACACAGTTTATTGGAACATAAATGTATTAGGATTTATATCATTAAATTATAAATCAATTGCAGGTGAGAATGCGATTCTTGTTCAATCTAACGGAGAAGCCTTTACTTCAGGTACAACTGTTGATATTGTAAGTTTGACGTCAAAAGATGAAACAGGTGTTATTATGTCTGATATCTATGGTGAAATAAGTGAAAATCCTAGTGTTAATAATTCATTTGAAATCCCATCAATAGAAATTGATTATGTTATATCACCTTTTACAGATATTGCTTTTGATGCAGATACAACATTTGATTCTGGTAGCCAAATTGAAACAACAACTCAGTCTTTAAACAACATTTATAATGATAATATTGTTTCAACAACATTACCAACTGTACCACAATCAAGTGGACCAAATTATGATTATTATAATGTCACATATCGTTTAAGATTTACCTATCTTGACCAAACAACAATATATTATTATGTCACTTACAAAGTGTATAATAGTGCGACTGTTAACATTAATGCAGATTCAGTAATAATTGACGTTGATTCAGACATTATTGAAGGAAATAGTGCTAAATTTATAGATTTATTCTATTTTGCTGAAATATATGAAGATGAAAGTGGCAACATATTCACTCTTAGATTAGATAGTGGGAAAAATATAGTAATTGACGTTGTATTAGATGTTGTAGACAATGCAACTTATGGTGGAGTATATATTAAAAATGGTAGTTATTTTGAAAAAGATAATTATAAGATACAAATAAATCAAAATAATGAAAATTATTTAATTAAGATTTTAAATACTACAAATGAAACATTGAAAGAATATACAACCACTAAAAATATTGTTTCTAATTATGAATACAAAACAGGAGATATAATTACAAACAAATCTATATTTAGCAGTGAATATTCCAATATAAATAGTTTTAAAACATTTATGGATACAATTGATAGTGTACGATTCAATATTAAGTCCGGATTTACATCTAGTAATGAACAAATCTATTTTAAATTAGTCTATATTGAAGGAAATGATTTAATAAGTGGTAGGTTTGGTATTGATTTAATGTCACCTTATACATCTGAAGATATGACTGATAATAATAAATATGATGTATCAACTAATCAGTTATTTAATAATGAACTTATTGCAGATTTAGATATCATGGCAAGTAGTAATGCTATAATTCATATTGATGCATTTGATAGTTCTTTGAACGCTGGATTTAAATTGACTACAAGTAATGTAATAGAAGCAAAAGGTCAATATAGAATTCGCGATATGTTTATACCTACTCAATGTGATAGTACAAGCTATTTAAATTATTATGTAATAGGTGTAAGCGATTCAATTTCAAATATTCCTACAAATTGGGTGTCTAGTTTTGAAAATGTTAATGCTAATTCTGTAAGTGAAGATGATTTAATTGGAACAATTACTGTTGACAATTTAGAATATAAACTTTATGAAATTAGTTATACAGGGACAGGCAATGATTTGTATAATTTGACTGCACAATTTTATGCGATTATAGTTTCGGGAGCAAAAATTGTATCAGTTGATTATGGTACAAATATACAATCATATTTCTTCCAAGTAAATTACACTAATATAGATTCAGTACTTGATTTATATGGAAAATTTGCAACATACGAAAATGATTTGAATGGTAAGTTTACAAAAACTACATACAGTGAAGATAATAATTTGTTAACTGAGTTAAGTGAAGTATCTACAAATTATAGTAGTATAAATGATTCAAAGACTATAATTACTGTCACAAAAGAGCAATTAAGACAATATAAGAATGCTAATCCTACAGAAACTGCACTTAGAATAAATTATACTGCAACTTATAATGGTGTTCAATTGACATTTAGAGTTAATTATCAACTTCCTGAATATCCATTTGTATCTGTGAACATTGATAATATAAATAATATCAATATTTTAAATAATCAATTATTTATTTATGATATTGAAAATGGTGGTAATTTAGTGGAATTAAATGATTCTAACGTAAGTCAAATTTCATCAATAGTTGAAAATTCAACTAATTACACATCAGAAATTGAATTATCAGATGTCAATTATACAGGTAAGATTGTGTTAGATAATGAAAAAATAGAACAATATTTCATAGATAATCCTAATGCATCAAGACTTGAAATTTTATATACAATTACTACCGGAGCAATAGGAGAAACACAATATTCAATGCAGTTTGCTATTGTAGTTGAAAAAAATATATAAAATAAAAGAGGTCCTTATATTTGGACCTTTTTATTTTCAAATTCATATTATTTAAAATGTAATATTAAAATTCATTTTAAATTTTAATATTTAAAAAATTATAATAGAATTTTTGTAAAATATATTAATTGTTTATTTTGCTTTACATTTTATGTTGACAAAATTTTTTCTAAACATTAAAATATAAATAGAGGTGTATATGGCAGAGCTTAATACTGAGGAATTTGAAAACAAGTGTATGGACGTTATTGAAGCAATTGTGGGCATTGATAATCGTTTAGATAGGAAAGGTGCTATTAAAATTGCAGAAAAGATGCTTGATAAAGCAAAAACTAAAACTAATAATAAAGAAGTAATTGCTATATATGAACGTGTTGTAAAAGAATTTAACATAGCAACAGATGCAGAATATGATTTATTGAAAAAACAAATTTTTGGTTCGTAGGTGATTTATGGGTTTTTTTGATTGGGTTATGCGTGGATTAGGTTTTGATGATAAAGATAAAAAAGATAAAAAATCAAAAACTATAGTTCAAGATGATAAATATTCAAATTTTAATTTACATGAACGTGTCGCTGGTGAAACAAATTCATTTGATAGTATGCCAACAGGAACTAATTTTAATTCATTTGGTCTACAACCAGAGTCAAACATTATCATGGTAGAACCTAAAACACATAAAGAAATTCAACAAGTTATTGACTATTTAAAACAAGGTCAGTCCATTGCAGTTAATCTTGAAGGAATTGCAGATGAAGATAGAATGAGAATTCTAGATTTTTTGTCAGGTGCTATATATGGTCTTAATGGTAGTATTCATCGTTGGCATGGTGATTTGTTTTTGTTGACACCTGAAGGACACAAGATTTTACGTCCAGAAAACCCTGAAAATAAATAAAATATCCATTAATAAAAATAGTATGTTTTATTTAAATTTGATATTGGAGTATTAATTACATTGAACAAAAAGTGGATTATAATTGTTTGCTCAATAATTGGTGTTTTGGTAATAGACCTTATTACCAAACATTTTTTATTTGAGATAAAATATTTTAATCTTATTCCAAATTTTATTTCAATTGCATCAAATAACGGAAATACTGGTGCAGCTTTTGGTCTGTTTAGTGATAAAACAATTGTGTTGATTATTGTAAGTTTTATAATGATTATTGCATTATTTATATTTAATCATTTTGTAAAAACAAAGTCTATTTTTTATTCTATTTCATTTGGTTTTATTGTTGGTGGAGCAATTGGTAATTTAATTGATAGATTAGTTTTTGGATATGTTAGAGATTTTATATTTTTAGATTTTTGGCCGTCATTTCCTGTATTCAATTTTGCAGATTCATTTTTATGTATTGGTGCTGTTATGATTGCAATATTTATTTTATTCTTTATGGGGAAGAAAAATGATGATAAATCTAGAAATTAAAGATGAGGCAAATATTGATGAAAGATTAGATATCTTTTTGGTTAGTCATACAAATTTTTCACGTAGTTTTTTAAAAACTTTAAATGAAGAAGGTAGAATTTTAGTAAATGATGAAAAGAAAAAATCAGGGTACAAGTTAAAATTAGGTGATAAAATTACAATTGAAGAAAGACCTATTCAAACAATTGACACTAGACCAGAAAATATACCACTTGATATTATTTATGAAGATAATGATTTATTGGTAATTAATAAACAAGCAGGTTTAGTCGTTCATCCATGTGCTAGCACTAAATCACATACATTAGTCAATGCTTTGATGTATCATATAAAAAATTTATCTACAATTAATGGAGTATTAAGACCTGGAATTGTTCATAGATTAGATAAAGATACTGGCGGATTAATGATTGTCGCAAAAAACGATAATGCACATAGAATATTGAGTGAACAATTAAAAGATAAAACATTAAATCGTGAATATAAAGCTTTGATAAAAGGTCGGATAAAAGATAATTTTATTGTTGAAGGATATTTAACGCGTAATTCAAAGAATAGAGAACAAATGGTATTAACACAATCAATCAAAGGTAAATATAGTAAAACAATATTTACAGTTGATGCAGTTTTTGACCATTATACTTTACTCAATTGTAAATTGACGACTGGGCGAACACATCAAATTAGGGCACATTTGAAATCAATAAATCATCCTATTGTAGGTGATGTTTTGTATGGAGGAGTAGATAAAAATATTAAAACAAATGGTCAACTTTTGTTTGCTTATAAAATAAATTTTATACACCCAACTACTAAAAAAAATATGCAATTTCAAATAGATTTGCCATTGTATTTTAAAAATATACTTGAAAAAATTTCAAAATAAAAATAATTGTTTTATTTTTTGGATAAGGTGAAAATTTAAAATACATGCATAGTTTAATAAAAATTTTAAAAGAATTTGACAAATTTTGTCATTTATTTGTAAAAATAACATAGTTATGATATAATAAGATTATTGGAGGAAGAAATGAAAGGTAAGGGTTTTGTAAATTTTTTAGCTTATTTAGCTATTATGTTAATTGCAGTAGCTTTGATTGTTCAATATGTTTTGAATGCATTTGAAGTTAGTTCAAATGTTGTATCTGCAATGAATACTATTGCTCAATTTATTGCGTATGCTATTACTGCAGTGTTTGCATTCTATTTTGCAAAGTCTAGAAGAAGCATCGGTTATATGATAGCATATGTTGTAGCAGTTATTTTAATTGTTGTTTTCTTATTCTTGACATTTTAATTGTTTATGAAATTGAAATTTAATTTAAAACTCACCATAGTTTTGGTGAGTTTATTTGTAGGATTTTTATTATTAATATTTGGCAATCAAAATAAGTATTGCCAATCTTTTGGTTTTATATTTCTTGCTATAGGTATTATTTTTTTAGCTGTCGATAGAACGAAACAAATCGACAAATTACGCATTAAAATCGACAATCAATTAAATTCTGACGAAGATTTAGATGACGAAAGTTTACTGGATTTGAATAATGAAAGTAATAGATTATATAAGCAAAAAATGAGAATTAATATTGCCTCTTATAGCTGTGCAACACTTTTTATACTTGCTGGACTTTTTATTTTAATTTAATTGATTTAATTTTAATAGTGTGCTAAAATACACAAAGTCTAAATTAATTTTAAGGAGATTACAATGGTACTAAATGTAGAAAAAAAAGAAAATGGAATTTATGAAGCATCTATAAGTCTAGATAGCAAAGAATGGCAAGATAGTCTTAATTCTGCCTATGAAAAAAATAAAGGTAAATTTAACATTGCTGGATTTAGAAAAGGGCATGCTCCACGTAATATAATTGAAAAAAATTATGGAGAAGGTGCGTTTGTTAATGAAGCACTTGATGAAGTTTACTATAAAGCATATACTCAAATTTTGCGTGAACATGAAGAAATCAAACCTATTGATGCACCTAAACTTGAAATAAAAAAATTAGACAATACAGGTGTTGATATCGTTTTAACTATTTCTTGTGTTCCAGATTTTACACTTGCTAAATATAAAGGTTTGACGTTTGAAAAGAATAAAACAGAAATCACAGATAAAGACATTGAAGAAGAAATTAATAAAGAGTTGCTACGTGCTTCTCGTTTAGTTGAAACAAATAAACCAGTTAAAAATGATGACTTCGTCACATTAGATTTTGATGGATATATTGACGGCAAACAATTTGATGGAGGGAAGGCAGAAAATTATCAATTAAAAATTGGAAGTAAATCATTTATTGACAATTTTGAAGACCAATTAGTTGGACTAAATATTGGAGATAAAAAAGATGTCGTTGTCACTTTCCCTGAAGATTATCATCAAAAAGATTTAGCAGGTAAAAAAGCTACTTTTAAAGTGGAAATAAAAAATATCAGAGAACGTGTTATGCCAATTCTTAATGAAGAGTTTGTATCTAATTCTACTGAATTTGATGATGTTGATAAATATAAACAAAGTATTCGTACAAGGCTTGAAAAAGAAGCAGATGAGCGTAATGAACTAGAATTAGATAATGATATTTTAGATAAAATTATTGATGATACAGACCTTACTGTTCCAGATGTAATGGTTGAAGAAGAATTTAATCGTCAAATGAATGGAATGAATACTCAAATGCAATATCAAGGAATTAAACTTGAAGACTATGTAAATTATATTGGTAAAACTATGGACCAATTTAAAGAAGAGGTAAAAAACAATTCAAGACGTAATGTTAAAGGTAGATTAGTTCTTGAAAAATTAATAAGAGATGAACATCTTGACGTTATTGAAAAAGATATCGACCAAAAAATTGAAGAAATGGCAAAAAACACTGGTAAATCTTTGGAAGAATTTAAAAAACATGTTAATAATGATATGATAAATCATATTGCTAATGAAATTCTTATGAAAAAATTAGTAGAATTTTTGAAAAACAATAATGAAATTAAATAATGCTTACTAATTTTGTAGAATACTAATTTTAGTGTAATAAATTTATAAATAATTCAAATAAATATAAGGAGAGATTGTTATGATTCCTATGGTTATTGATCAAGTTGGCAATGTTGAACGCAGTTATGATATTTATTCTCGTCTTTTAGAAGATAGGATTGTATTCTTATCAGGTGAGATTGATGACCAAACTGCTAATACAGTAGTCGCTCAACTTCTTTATCTTGAAGGGAAAAATCCAGATAAAGATATTTTCATGTACATTAATAGTCCGGGTGGTAGTGTGACTGCTGGTCTTGCTATTTATGATACAATGCAATATGTTAAATGTGATATATCAACTATTTGCATTGGTATGGCCGCAAGTATGGCAGCAGTGATATTATCCAGTGGTACAAAGGGTAAACGTATTTGTCTTCCACATAGCGAAGTGATGATTCATCAACCACTTGGTGGAGCACAAGGTCAAGCTAGTGATATTGAAATTCATGCTCGACATATTCAAAAAACTAGAGAAAGTTTAAATAAAATATTGGCGGAAAATACAGGTAAAAATATAGAAACAATTACAAAAGATACTGATAGAGATAATTTCTTAGATGCTAAACAAGCTTTAAAATATGGTTTAGTTGATAAAATTTATGACAAAAGAAAAAATCAATAAATTAAAAAAATAAATACAGACATGACTAAGTCTGTATTTTGCAAATAAAGGAGAGTATGAAAGAGATAGAAACTATTTGTTCATTTTGTGGTCGTCCAGCGCGTGAATTGACGGATATTATCAGCAATCCAGAAGGTGATTGTTTTATTTGTAAAGATTGTTTAAATATTTGTAAAGACCTTATGGACTTTAATAATAGAACTCGTCAAAGTGAAAAAAACGAGTTTATAGATTTAATAAAACCACAAGAAATTAAACAAAAATTAGATGATTTTATCATTGGTCAAGATGAAGTAAAAAAGATTTTAGCGGTATCTGTTTATAATCATTATAAGCGTATTAATTATAATATGGTAAAACGTGACAATTCACAAGATGAAGTCGAGCTTGAAAAATCTAATGTCTTGTTAGTTGGACCTACTGGTAGTGGTAAAACACTTTTAGCAAAGACATTAGCAAAGACATTGAAAGTTCCATTTGCTTCAAGTGATGCAACTGCATTGACTGAAGCAGGATATGTCGGTGACGATGTTGAAAACATTTTGTTAAAATTAATCCAAAATGCTGATTACGACATTGAAAAAGCACAAAGAGGAATTATATATATAGACGAAATTGATAAGATTGCTAGGAAAACTCAAAACGTATCAATAACTCGTGACGTAAGCGGAGAAGGTGTTCAACAAGCACTACTAAAAATTTTAGAAGGCACTATAGCATCAGTCCCTCCACAGGGAGGTAGAAAGCATCCACAACAAGAAAATATTAAGATTGATACTACAAATATATTATTTATTTGTGGTGGAGCTTTTGTCGGCCTTGATAAAATTATCAGCGAAAGAAATGGTGCTTCATCACTTGGATTTGGAGCTAGCGTCAAGAAAAAAGAGATGGAAGAATCAATTAATAAATTTGAAAATATTCAACCACAAGATTTGATAAAGTATGGCATGATTCCTGAATTTGTAGGTCGTCTTCCTATTGTAGCATGTTTAGACAGTTTAGACGAAAAGGCTTTAGAACGTATACTTGTTGAGCCTAAAAATGCAATTACAAAACAATATATTCAGATGTTTAAAATGGATGGGATTGATTTATCATTTGAAAAGGAAGCTATCACTGCAGTTGCTAAAAAGGCAATAGAACTGAAAACGGGTGCACGTGGACTTAGAACAATTCTTGAAGAACGTATGTTAGATGTCATGTATAGTTATCATTTTGAAGATAATATCGAAAAAATTGTAATCACAGCTGATTTTATTAATAAAAAAGCAAAAGCAAAAATTATTAAAGCAAAACCTAAATTAAAAGAGAAAAAACAAACTGCTTAAATTGTTTTAGTCTAATATAAAATATTTATCACGAGTTCAAAAGAATTCGTGTTTTTTATATTTATATTGTTTTGCTTTATTCAATAAATAATATATAATCATTATATGAAATTAATTACAATTGATATCAAATCGGATAGACAAACTGTGAGTGAAGCGATTGCTCAGTTTTTGCTTGAACTGGAAAGCTATAAAAAAGGTGGTTATAAAGTAATGAAAGTTATCCATGGTTATGGTAGTCATGGAGTTGGTGGGGCAATAAAAAAAGAATTGTTAAAAAAATGTGAAGAATTAAAACGAAGAAAAATTATTGAAGATTATACTTGTTGTGATAGATGGACGCCTAAAAATATAGTAAGAAAGATAGCTATTAATTATTGTCCTGATTTACTTGCGGATAGTGATTTGTATTTATTAAATTCAGGTTGTTCAATCATAATAATTTGATTAATTTTTCATTTAATTTTTATTTATATTTATCTAGTACATTATGTTATTTACTCAATAAATAAAGTATATTTCAATTCATTACAACAAAAATATATATAAAATTAGCACTTTCTTATGAAATTCATTTTATTTTTATCTGAAATTGTGCAATAATAATTTTAATGGAGTGATTATGGGAAAAGAAGTTGGAAAAATTGAAAGAAAATCAAGAAATTCTTCTATAGGTTCATTTTTCTTTGGTACTTTTATTGGTATAATTTTAGGAATTGGTGCAATAGTTGGCTTGGTGACTTTTGTTTATTTTAAAGTTTCTCCAAATTGGTTAAACAACAAATTTAATACTCAAATTGATTTAGGCAATGAAGATTTAAATAATCTTACTTTAAGTACATTTGTTAATCATGCAATCAATTTAGGGAAAAATATTGATACTTATACACTTAATGACTTAGAATCTGACTTTGGTATAAAAATTGGAGATGAAATTTCAGGCATTAATATAACAGATTTAAAAAATGTTCCATTACCTGATATGATAGATGCTATTCAAGATAAAATGGCAAATATTAGTGCTGATGAATTAAAAAATGTTATTGATTTGTCTGATATGAATAATATTTTAGACAAAACTAATACTTATTATTTAAATTCGACAGATGGTAAACTTTATGAAGAACAGGAATTTTTGACTGCTGTTGATTTTGATTATACTGTTGATTTAGGAAATTCAAAAGTTATAATTAAAAATAATGAATTTTTACTTAATTCAAATAAAGTAGAAGTTGCATTACGATATATCCCTTTATCAAAAGCTGTCGCATCATTTACATCGAATTTAGATTCTAGCATAACAATTGGAGAATTAAGAGATGATTATAATATAACATTACCATCGTTCTTTGATAATATTGATGATACAACTCCAATTGGGGAATTAGAAAATGAAATTAATAATATGTATATTGCTGATTTCTTAGACTATACGATTCAATCGGATAAAGTATATACCGAATTAGGAGAAGAAGTGACTGGAGTCATGGCAACAATTGCAAAAACTAAGATTGGAGAATTGGACAATCTGCAACAAACTATTAATAATTTAACTATAGCAGAAGTTTTGGGCTATACTTATAATATTGATGAAAAAGTATATTATGATGAAGATGGAATGAAAGTTGAAGGGGTTATGAATGCTATTGCTGGTTTCACAGTCTCTGGTTTAAGTGAAGGAATTGATACTTTAACAATTAAAGATTTATTTACCGGCGAAGATTTAAGTTCTGGAGCACTATCATTAGTTGACAGTTCTACTACAATAACGAATTTACCTAATGCTTTATCTGCAGTTTTAGAAGAAAGTATAATAGATGAATTAATTAATGCTGGAATTATAACTGCTCCTGACAATTATTATTCCGAACTTGGTGGTAGTGCAGACGATGGTACAGGAATTAACAATAAATATATTAATGTTGGTTCGTTAGAACAACCTGTTTATAAACAAGTAAAAGATTTAATATTAGAAGATATTATGAATGTATTCTTTGATCTCGTTGAAAATAGCGGAGGTTTGTTAGACGAGATTCCTACAACATAATGATAAAAAATGCCTTTTGGCATTTTTTTATTTATTAATATTAAAAAAATATAATGACAAAACGACATATCTATTAAGTTATATAAACTATAAATTAAAAAAATTAATTATATTTTACATTTTATAAGGCTGTTTTAGACGAATTTTGGTCGTTAAACTCTAATATTTACCCATAAAATAAGCTTATATGGACTATTTTTTATAAAAAATAAAAAAAGTTTGAAAATTTTTAAATTTTTTTTGAAAAAACTGTTGACAAAGTTTTTTATATGTGTTATCTTTATATTGCATTCAGCATAAGCAGGGTGCCGAACCAATTGGTTCGTTAGGACAATTTATATCTTAATAAGTACAATGGTAAGAATTAAGTAGTATTTACTTAATAGGCAATGTTCAATGAACAAAGTTCTTATCAATTCCAAGTTTTTTAGACAACGAAATTAGCCAAGCGAATGAGCAAGGTAATTTATAAATTTTGTTATTAACAATTGGATATTTTCAATTGTTTTACAAACAATTTTTTGTAGAGTTTGATCCTGGCTCAGGACAAACGCTGGCGGCGTGCTTTAAACATGCAAGTCGAACGGAGGTTA
>CALWTL010000007.1 GCA_944384445.1 uncultured Clostridia bacterium
TATAATTTTTCAAAATTAATCCAAAACGTTCTTTATCTTTAATAGTGTTTAAGAATAATTTTTCTTCAAAAATTCCTTTACATGTATAAGCAATACAATCTTCAGGAACACGGTTTTTTGCCATAAGGAAGAAATCCCAAAAGAAAAAGTCAAAACTACGCACATATTGCATTTCGGTTTTCAATTCAGGGAAAAATTTTTCAATAGATTTTACTCTATATTCGTGATTTTTCATTCCCATGTGCCATATCGTAGATTTATTTTCCCAAAATTTGTCAGCTGAATAAATTGAATTAACCGCACTTGCTTTTTCATTAGGATTATAAGGTGCACAATAATAATTATGCAAAACTTCATTGATAACTACAACTTTCTTTAGATTATGTAAATTGTCTAAATTAAACAATTCATCTTCATTAAAATGAATACCAACAGCAAAATCTTCAGTATAGCATTCTTTTTTTGCTATCTTATTCCAAGGCATTCCGTAGACAAAGAAATCTTGGAAATAAGTAAGCAATCCCTCTTTATTAGTCAAATCATAAATTCCTGAACCTAAATATTCTTCAAAACATGGATGAGTAAAATTGCATACGCACATATCAGCATTAGTATCTTTTAATTTTTGCATCATTTTACTTATAGCAAAAGGAGTTGTGTAATTATCATCAGCATCTAAAAACATTATGTAATCGCCGTTTGCATTTCTAAGACCATTATTTCTAGCAACTGATACACCACTATTTTCTTGGGTAATTAATCTGATACGAGAATCAATCGTTGCATATTTTGTAGCCACTTCTAAAGTG
Organism: uncultured Clostridia bacterium; assembly: GCA_944384445.1. Taxonomy (GTDB): domain Bacteria; phylum Bacillota; class Clostridia; order Christensenellales; family UBA1242; genus Onthoplasma. The sequence continues at coordinate 810 of CALWTL010000007.1, forward strand.
TTATCTTTACTCCCATCATTTACAATAATGATTTCTAAATTTTTATAATCTTGCTCCCTTACACTATTAAGTGTCCTTGGCAAAGTCTTCGCTGCATTATAACAAGGTATTATTAAAGATACTAAATCATTCACTAAATTATTCATTATTTAAATTTCTCCTTTCCCCTTAATTCGAATCTAATAAGATAGGTCATCTATCTTTGATGTTATATTATCACTAAAATTCAAAATTTATCAATGGAATTGCAAAAATTTCACTATAATATTCAATTCCTTCAAAATAGAGTATACTCTACTGTGAGTAGATATAAAATTCAAATATCTATTTTAAAGAGATTGCAAAATTTTGTTGCATTTTTTATATAAAATTGATAATATATTAACGTATATACTAAAAATTTATTTAAAATCGAACCAAATAAGAGGTTTTTATGGATGATATTAATAAAATTATAGGAAAAAATTTGCTAATTCTAAGAAAAAATGCGAAATTAACGCAAATGGAATTAGCCGAACGTTTTAATTATTCAGATAAAACAATTTCAAAATGGGAGTCTGGTGAATCTCTACCAAATATTGAAATTTTATATGAATTAGCTAAATTTTATAATACTACCTTAGATGCTTTGACTATTGAAAATGATATTCTTGAAACAACAAAATCAAATGTTAAAGAAAAAGATAAACTTTTTCCAACTAAATTAATTATTACACTATTAGCAGTTAGTGCAGTTTGGCTACTTGCAACAGTTTTGTTTGTCACTTTCAAAATTGTTTATTCAGAAAATTATCCGCTATTATTTTTATGGGCTGTTCCAATATCTTGCGTTATTTTGATTATATTTAATAGCATATGGGGTAAATATTATTATTTGTTCATTGCCCTATCAATTCTAACATGGAGTACATTAACCTGCGTTCATTTACAATTAATTCAATACAATATTTGGATTATATATATATTAGGTATTCCTCTTCAAGTCGCTATAATCCTTTGGGCTGCTTTAATTAAAAAACCTAAAAATAGTAAGAAAAAAAAGAAAAAACAAGAAAATATAATCAAAGAAAATGTTGTTAAATCTAAAAATGATAGTATAAAAATTCAAGAAATCGAATTATTATCAAAAGATGTCACGTCAAATGAAGATAATAATTCAGCTGATGATATTAATTAAAAATAAACATTTTATAAATTATTTTATTTATCACAAAAAAAATTAAAAATTATTTTTATAAATTTTTTAAAATTTTAAATTATTAATTAAAAGTAAAAATGATACTGTTAAAGTATCATTTTTATTATATGAAATATAGCTAATTTTTTATCTAACTTTTAAATTAGATTTACATATATTTTTGATACGATATTTTGCACATTCAATTACAGCATTTATACCCGCATTACCATAATCTCTTGGATTATATACTTCTTTGTGAGTTGCTAAATATTCTCTAACAGCAGACGTGTAAGCTAATCTAAAATCTGTATCCATGTTTATCTTTGATATGTGTGTTTTATAAGCATTTTTTAATAAATTTACATTTCCTATCGCCTTATTGATTTCCCCACCATATTTATTGATAGTTTCCACATATTGTGATTCAATTAACGATGCTCCGTGTAAAACAATAGGAATATTAGGAATTTCTTGTTCAATTTTTTTCAAAATATCATATCTAATTTTAGGTCCACCTAAATATTTATTCAATCCATGATTTGTGCCTATAGATACTGCCAACGAATCAACTCCTGTAAGATTAACAAACTTTTTTGCTTCAATAGGTGATGTAAATCTTTCTCCGTCTGATAACAAACCATCATCATTTGAAACGGCAAGCACTCCCAATTCACCTTCTACTGAAACATTTTTAGAATGTGCAAGTTTGACCACTTTTTTAGTCAACTTAACATTTTCATCAAATGGTAATGTGGAACCATCTATCATTACACTATCAAAACCTAATTTAATTGCTCGTTTAACAACTTCTATTGATTTCCCATGGTCTAAATGAATTGATATTGGATGTTTTATTTTTCTAATTGATTCTACAAGCCCAGATAAAAGTTCATCTGAAAAATAATTCATTGCCGATTCGCTAACTTGCAATATAACAGGTGATTTCATTTCTATTGAAGCAATTAAGATTCCTCTCAAAATTTCGAAATTTGCAAAATTAAATGCAGGAACAATATATTTATTTTTCATTGCATTTTTTAACATTGATATTTGTTTCATATTTCTCCTTGTATACTTTATTTTATCACAATTTGACATTTTAAACAAAGAATTTACAAAATTTAGTATATATCGACATTAAAAGTTTTTGTTTTTTAATTAAATTGTGTATACTATATGAAAGGAATAAAAATGAAAATTGTTTTTGTAGTAGATTCAATTACAGATGTAAAAAATAAAATAAATTTAATACAATCATATTTTGGTACAAATATTGTATATGTAGTAAAATCTCATTTTTTATCAATTTTTGAAACGTTTGGATACAAAGCAAATGCCGTTTACGAAAAAAATTTAGCTGAAATTATCCATATACTTTTATTAAAATCTAATATAGAACCTATACTTTTATGTTATTCTAGTTTAAATTTTGATGCAAATTTACTTGCTAAATTCAGAGCAAAAATTGGGAATGGGGATAAAATTGTTAATATTATGCCTGAATATAATTCACTTGAACGTATCTGTAATTCCACATATAATGTTTATGTAAAAACATTATTTAAAGCAAAAGACAGCTTAATTAGTCCAAAACTTCAATATTTACCTGTACCATTTGTCGTTGAATTATTAAACAGTCATTTCGGAAACAAGTTATTTGAAACGACGCCTGAAAATTCGTCAATTTTATATATTGAAAATAGTGAATTAAATAATTCAACTAAAATCAAAACAAAATTCAACAAATTTGCTTTAATACCTATTATTATTGCTTTACTAATTACTATGTTTTTAATAATTTCATTGGCTTTTATAAAAGTGAATTACATTTTCATTTTAATATTTGTATCATTATATATATTAGATTTATTATTTGCGATAATTTATCAATGCAAACTATACTTTGACGCACGGTTCTTAGATTAACAAAATTTAATAATTTTTAAAATATTTATGCAAAATTCATACTATTGTAATAAATAAAATAATTAAAATTTATAACACTATAAAATGTCATTTAAGTATCTAAGTGACATTTTTATTTTTAGCATATTTGTTATTTTAATCAATTTTAATATAAAATAAAAAAAAGCGATATAAATCGCTTAAAATTAAATTTTTGCTTCTACAGTTGCTACTTTTCGACCGCGACCATCATGTTTGAAGCGTACGATACCATCAATTAATGCGAATAATGTATAGTCTTTCCCACAACCAACATTAGTAGATGGATAAATTTTTGTTCCTCTTTGACGCACTATAATTGCTCCTGCATGAACAAATTGTCCATCACCTGCTTTCACACCAAGACGTTTTGATTCACTATCACGACCATTATTAGTGCTACCGCCACCTTTTTTATGAGCGAATAACTGAATATTAATCATATTGTTTCTCCTTTATTTTAATGTATTTGCTATAACTATTGCAAACATCTTTTAAGCCTAACACTGTAGATTTCATAAGTATTTGTACATTTTCATATTCAGATTTTTTCAAATCATCAGGAATTGTAATAGACAAGTATGGTGTATTTTCATCTATAATAAATTTAGGTTTAACATTTAATATCTTTTGTAAACTATTAATTAAATTTTGAGTTAACACCGATATTGCACTACATACAATGTCAGAGCCTGCTGGAGCATATCCAGAATGCCCTTTTGTTTCAACAGTTATAATATCTTGATTTTTTGTTATGATTGTAATATTAATCATATTAACCTATACTTTCGATTGTAATCTTGGTGTATGGTTGTCTATGTCCTTGTTTTTTTCTTTCATTTTTCTTAGCTTTGTACTTGAAAACTGTAATTTTTCTATCACGTACATGTTCTAAAACTTTTGCTTTGACAACTACATCTTTTATCACAGGATTACCAGTCTTAATTTTGGAATCATCTACTGTTAACATTACTGGAAAAGATAACTCTTCGCCAACTTTTGCATTTAATCTGTCAACAGTAATTGTTTGACCCGCTTCGACTTTATATTGCTTACCTGAAATATTTGCGATTGCGTACATATTAGTTCCCTCCTATAAAGACTCACTTTTAAGGTATCCATTCAGGAATTTTGACCTTTTCAATGTGGTACTACTTGTTAAGTATAACAAAATAAAATCTTTTTGTCAACGGGTTTAATTTATTTTACACTTAAAAATATAATCAAAATTCAATAATTATCAATGATAGTTTAAATTAATTAATGGTTTAATTTAATTCAATTTTTATAAATTTGAATTTATTTTGCAAAATATACCTTGATTTATAATAAATCTTTTAACTTTGTGTTTAATGGATGAGATATCGCTTGTTCAATAATATAATCTTCATCTATATATTTTGGTTCTTTTCTAGAACAATAAAAAATAGTATAATGACTTTTTTTAATTATCTTAATTAATTCATATAAATTTTTATTTTCATCTACCTTTAAAATTACCACCTTTTCAATCGAATTTTTTAACGAATGTTTGAAAATAGAAAGAGTTGGTTTATTTTGTGGCTTTGATGTCAAAAAGAAAATTGTCATTATCAAATAAAAACAATTAATTGTATAAAATATACTCAAAATAAAAAGCGCTAAAAATAATAAAGATAAAGTATAGCGAATTATAATGTCTAATATTTTATATGTCCTATCAGACTTTATAATACCTCTAAATATCTTTCCACCATCTAGCGGATATATTGGCAATAAATTGAATATTGCTAAAAACAAATTTGAATAACAAAAAATATTTAAATAGTTATAGGAACTTGGTATAAGCCAATAAAGAGCCAAACATGTTAAACAAATAAATAAATTTAAAGTCGGACCGGCTATATTGATTGCAAAACAATCCTTGTCCGATATATCGTCATTTAAATCTAACGACATTCCTGCTATATCGAATTTAAATTCTTTTAATTTATATCCTCGCTTAGTAGCTATAAATAGATGAGCCATTTCATGTAAAAATAATGCTAATAAATAATTAAACATTAGCAAAAAATCACTAAAAATCAGACATAGTAATAGTAAAATGAATACACTAGGTCCTATTTTAATTTTATTCATAAATATTAATATGCTTTTATTTATCCTATTATTCCGGAAGCGTTCTCAATAATTTCATTCTATCACCAAGACAATTAATTATAATTTGATAAGAAATTCCATTAGGTTGAATATCTAAACTAATATCTTCAAAATTTACTTCAAAATAATTATTTATCATATAAAAAAAATCTGACTTTATTACATCTATCAAATATTTTGGATTATTCTCTTTATCTTTTTGAATGATAGTATCAAGCCTTTTTTTTAAATCCATATCTTACACACTCCTTTTTAAAATTCTTTTTATAGAGCCAAGAAAACCACGATATTTATATGTACAATCAAATAATTTTTTCTTGCCTGTCAAAATATTTTCACATAAAATATCAAATGCTCTATTCAAAGCAATTTTATTATTTTTTATGTTTTCGCTCGTACATGTAATTACATTATCATCTTCAGGAATTACGCCACCAAATTCAATATTTAAAGTTTTACCAATATCATGCACATCAAACATTAATTTATCTTGAATTAAATCTCCACGTGCACGGTTAATTACAAATCGTTTGTTTGTAATATTAAAACTCGTCAATATTGTTATTACTTTATCAGCATCTCTTATGCTTGATAAATGTGGAGTTGTCACAACCAACGCTTCGTCAGCACAACTAATTGCTCTTTTAAACCCTGCATCAATTCCTGCAGGACAATCTATTAAAATAAAATCAAACATTGTATGTAATTCATTTATAACGGATTTAATTTCTGATAATTGAATTGTTAAATTTCTATTTAGTCCACCACTAGATAATAAATAAAGTAGTGGATAATAATCATCTTGTATCAATGCTTCTTTTAATCTACATTTTTTTTCTATTACGTCTAACATAGTATAAACAACTCTATCTTCCATATTCATAACTACGTCAAGATTATTTAACCCTATATCCATATCTACTAAACACACTCTATAATTTCTACTAGCTAAATGCATTCCCAAATTAGCTGTCACAGTAGTTTTTCCAACTCCTCCTTTACCAGAAGTCATAACAATTGCTCTTCCCATACTTTCCTCCCGTATTAAATTTAACAAATTAATAAAAAAAAGCGAACATAAAATAAAGTAAAATTTTATCTTCGCTATTATTAGTCTTAATATTACATTTTATATATTGATTTTTAAGAAATCTTTGCCTGAATTTAATAATTTACCTGCACCTACAATAACACTATCCATAGGTTCGTCAGGGACTATTATTGGCAAATCAATTTTCTTTTTTGCATATTCATAAAGTCCAGCTATTGAACTAGCTCCACCTACAAATACAACACCATTATTATAAACATCTGCAGAAATCTCTTTTGGTAATCTTTGCATTACATCATTTATAAGTTTAAAAATTTCATCATAAATGTTTAAAATTGCTAAGCGTACTTCATTGGCACTTATATCATGACGTACGAATTTATTACTTTCATCAATTCCTATATATTCAGTTTTGTATAAATCTCTATCATATAAAGATGCAATTTCATTTTTTACGGCTTCACTCGTCAAATCTGATACTTCTAAACTATGATTGTCCGATATAAATGTGGTAATGCTTTTATCCATATCTTGGCCACCAATAAAATACATTCTACCAAAATCAAAATTAAATTCATTTAAAACCGAAATATCTGTAATATATTTACCAATGTCAACAACCATAATATGACTATGTGGATCCAACTCAAGATTTGCTCGTACACATACACTATTTTGCACGAAAGTTATTTTATTAATTCCTGATTCATGTAATACTCTTTTTAAAGTAATTAATTGTTTTTCGTTTAAAGCACATGGAACTGCAACAAGTGCAGTCAAATTTGTCAATAAAAATTTGTCTTGAATAATATTTTTTAAAATTTCATTGATTAATACGACAGCCATCTTTTCATTAACAATTTCACTATTTTTAATAGGTTGATAGACCGTGACATTGCTAGATTTTGATAAAAATAGTTTTTCAGCACGTTTACCAATTGCTTTAATTTTAATTTTTTTTCCTGTTTCTATAACAGCTAAATAAGCAGGTTCTTTTGCAATTATACCTATTCCTTTACGATAAACTATTATTTCATTGCTTCCAAATTTGATAGCTAAATCGATATTAAACATAATTCCCCCTAAATCAAATTATAATATCTGCAAATTTTTACCATATACTTTTTTAAAATCAGGTGCTACAGACATAGCTTGACTAATTTCTAAAGTAGCATCTTTTTCTACTTCTGTTTTCAAAATTACGGTATCACCTAACACATCGCAAGCAATATCTTTAACTGAATTAGAATTAGTAATATTTAGCATTGTAGCCATTTTAATAATTATAGCCAATTTCTTTACAGCATCAAAATCTTCTTCAGATACCAAATCTTTATATCTTACCCATTCAGACAGACTAAAATCATCTATGTTTTGACTGCTTGCAACAAATGCTGCTAATACTATATCTTTGTGAGATGCTCCATATATATTACTGTTTAATATAACAGGGAAATTGTTTCTTTGATAATTTTCGAATGCAATTCTTTTACCAGACATACACATACTAGCAGCAATTCTTAATACTTTTACATAAGGACGAGTCAATTTATGCAATACTTTCAATTGTTTATACAATATTACCGCTATTGAATAATTGCTATCTATATTAATATTTGTTGGGTAAAATTCGTTAATCGAACTCAATGAATAACCTAAAATATCTAATAAAGGTTTTTCTCCTGTCTGACCAAGTAAATTTTTTGCTACAATACCATACATTTCACCATTAGTTGAAACTCTTATAGATTCTCTAACAAATTCGTTATAAGCAGCTTTAACAATTGATAAACCGATAGCTATAACGTCTGCACGCTTTTCAGATATTCCTTTTAACTTTTTTGCCTTGTCTAAATCAAGTCCTCTTATAAGGTTATAAATATTCTGGAAACTTGTTGTAGTCACTTCATAATTATGTGCTAACTCTAATGGATAATGTGTTGATTTTCTACTTAATTTCCCAATTGAATTAAACACCTCTCCTACACCAATAATTTCAGAATCTTCTTCCAAATTATAAAGCCAGTTTAATTTTTTAAATTCTTTAGTCACATAATCTACTACTAAATCCATTCGTTGAGCAGAAGGCTTGTCATTAAATTTTTCTAATAAATTAACTGTACCAAAAGGCAAATTTGCACTGTTAGTCACAACTCTTCTATTGAATTTAACAATTTGAGTAGAATAATCTCCTATTTGAATTATTATCCCACGGGTCATAGCAAACGAATACATAATTGCACTATGCAATGCTGATATTTGTTCTTCTGGTGTCAAAACTTTAAAATAGAGAGATACTGTTTTATAAACTTCATCTAAAAATGCAATTTGATTTCTTGCATTAGCAATGGTTGGATCTGTATAGCATATATGATTTATTATTTTAGCACCATCTACAATTTTTCTATAATTTTTCAAAATAGATATAGTTTCTTGAATACGTGCTGGCTTAATATAACCATCTCTTTCCATATCTTGAGTAAGTTTAACAGGTTCTATAATTTGTTGTTCTATAGTAAAAAATCCATTTTGTGTATATTTAAAAATTGTCAATTTAACATCATTTACATTCAATTCAAAAACTGCTAATTTTTCCATTTTATAATAACTTTCTCCTTCAATTTTCTGACATACTTTTAGCACTATTTTTAATTATAGTCAATACTTTTTTTAAAAAAAATTATAAAAATTTTTATATTTTTATTTTTAATTAATTTACTAAAAATGAATGATTTTAATAAAAAATTTAATTTTTATTTTTTTATCGAATATTTGACGTTATTTTTTACAAATTTATAAGTTTTTCAATGTCATTTTCAAAAATTTTAAATGCCAAATTTGTATAATCTGGTGCAACTTTGAATCGCATATTTTCTTTTGTGACTGGGTGAATAAAACAAAGCTCATATGCCCATAAAGCAAGGTTGCCTGTATGTTCTTTATCTCCATATTTAAAATCTGCATAAATTGGCATATTTAATTGCTTTGCCATCTGTACCCTTATTTGATGACTCCTTCCAGTAATTAAATCTATATTTATTAATGACAACTTGTTTTTTGTAGATATAAGTTTATAATCTAAAATTGCTTCTTTGCTTCCTTGCTCTGTTCTTGGTGAAATATAAACTATATTATTTTTTTCATCTTTTTTCAAAAAGGTCGTAAGTCTATTTTCAACAATTTGCGGTCTACCACATACAACACATATATATTTTTTCTTTAATTTTTTTTCTTTTAATTCTGCACTAAGTCTACTCGCTGCTTTGCTTGTTTTTGCAAAAACCATTACTCCGCCTGTTGGCCTGTCTAATCTATGCACTAAACCTAAAAATACATTTCCTTTCTTTTTATCTCTTTGTTTAATATATTCTTTTAAAATTGATAGCATATCCGGGTCATTACTTGAATCTGCTTGAACTGCAATATTTTGCGGTTTTATAATTACTAGTACATGATTATCTTCAAAAATTATCTTTGGTTCTATCATACATTCTCCTTAAAAATTTTTATTGCACTACAACCACATGGTAATATTATACCTTTTTCTTGAGTAGGTAATCCTACTTCATAACATTCCGTTTCTCCATCGACTATTATAGAATTTAAAATATTTGCCATTACGGTAGGTTGCAAACCAGTAGTATAACTATTTATCAATACAAAAAGTTTGTCTTCACTTAATAACTGAGCACACAATTTTACAAATTCATAAATATCATCTTCAATTTTCCATGTTTCACCTTTTGGTCCGCGACCAAATGATGGTGGATCCATTATAATTGCATCATATTTATTGCCACGTCTAATTTCTCGTTCAACAAATTTTTTACAATCATCTTGAATAAAACGAATATTATTTATGCCATTAATTTTAGCATTAATTTTAGCAATATCAATCATACTTTTTGCAGCATCTACATGAGTGACACTAGCTCCTGCTATTGCACACACAATGCTTGCACCACCTGTGTATGCAAAAAGATTTAAAACTTTAATATTTTGTTTTCTTTTTTTTATCAAATTTGTCATAATATCCCAATTTACAGCCTGCTCAGGGAAAAGACAAATATGTTTAAAACTCATAGGTTCTATGTGAAATTTTACACCTTTTCGAGAAATTATAAAATTTTTAGGCATACGTTTAGACAACTTCCATTCTCCAGATTTATTCTCTGTTCGTGTGTATTTTGCATCAACTTTATCATTTATTTTTTTGTCTGTTTTCCAAATTACTTGAGGATCTGGACGTAAAAAAGTATATCCACCAATTTGCTCTAATTTTTCTCCATTTGCAGTGGACAAAACTATATATTCATTCCATTCTGTTGCAACTTTCATTAATACACATCCAAAATCTTTTTCATATCAATAATATCCGCAGAAGATATAATTCCTAATGGTCTACTAGAATCTTTACCATTCTTAGTTATTAAAATAATAAGTAATTTTCTATTATTTTCAAAATAATTCATAGCTGAATCTATCGTTAATTCTTCATCTGCTAGCATAAAATAATAATCATCACCCATATCTTGTATAATCATTCCAACATTTGTATTATCAATAAATTCTTGCAAATTTATATTTTCTGATAGTTTGTTGCCTAATATATTTATCAATTTCCTACCATTTAATATGCCGATTAATTTTTCACCATCATATGTAGGAAGATTTGCATAACCTGTGCGAGCCATGAGTTCCATAGCTTTTGCAATACTCATATCTCTATTAATAGTAATCACTTCTCTATTCCCCACTCTATCTAATGCAGATGGTGGTTCTGAAATTAATTCTGCTAATTTTTCAATTTTAATAACTACATCATCATGTGGTTCTGCTATAACATATTTTCTATTTCCATTATGAATAATTGCATTTCTCAATCTTCCATAATCTATTAAATCTTCTTCATATTTTCTAACAACCGAATTTAATACCACACTACGCCTTATAACATCACTAAATGACATGCTTCTTTTAAAATCATAAATTGTTCTCAAACTATAATCAATTTGATTATACGCATTTATAAATCTATCGGCATTTGTTTTTTTCATAAATACTCCTTATGTTATTATAACAAATTTATCAATATTTTTACAAATAAATTGTACAAACTATTTTATAAAAACACTTGTATATCTAAAATAAATTGTGTATAATAAATTTGAGTTGTACTAGGCGGGGAGCTAGTGGTGCCCTGTAGCCCACAATCCACTACAGTGGGGCTGATTGTGCATTAGCGGGATAAACTTGGTTGTGTTGAGTAGTATTATGGCATGTTGAAATCAGGGTCTTATACAATATTGCCCTACGAATCATGTCAGGGTCGGAAGACAGCAGCATTAAGAAGGATACAGTATGTGCTGTAAGGTTGCTTTGGTGGAGTGTCTTAATATTATGCCAGCAGTCAATTTATTTCAATTTTGCATGTACAACTTACCATTAAAAAACACCTACGATAATAGGTGTTTTTTTTATTATATTTTTAAAAATTTTATTTTATATTACAAATCATCTTCAACGTATTCTTTTTTAATGATAGTATATTTTGAAGCATATTTTTTTACCAAAGCACGAATAAATAAAATTAAAGATATTACTAATGGTATTGATATAATTGCTACATAAGTCAAATTAGATAAAGCAAAATTATCGTTAAATATACCTAATAATAATGAATATAATGAACTACATATTCCATATCCTAAATATTCTGCCATATTCTTATATACATAACCTTTATCTAAATCTTTTGGAGGCAAACAGACTTGCAAATAATTCATTATGAATACGTGATTAGCTGGACGAATACTTGAAAACATGTACAACAAAAGCAACATTATAACAATAGAAATTATATTATTTGGTGCGTACAGATATATAAGCCCAGTTCCGAGAACAGCTAATAAACCAATCATGCAAAATATGATAAGACTTCTCACTCCAAATTTTAACTCATATTTAAATTGAAATTTACTTGCTAATGCGTTGCTTAATCTATATCCAGCGAATAAAACACCAAATGACCATAGTGGAATTATTGCTCCATTAGTTAACTCTTGTAAATAAATTTTTAAGACACTGGAATCTATAGATGCAAATCCTCTAAATATAGCACAATACAATAACATTGAGACAATAAAACCTGACAAAAGAATCTTTTTTGATTTTCTTTTCCTTCTTTTAGTTTCGTTCGATTTTATATTAACATTATTTATCTGATTTACATCTATATTAGTATTTTGAAATTTATTTGGTTCTTTTAATAATAAAGATAAAAGTTCTACTAACACCATCAATCCTATTGCTGATATAAAACAAATATAAGGATTATATTGATAAATATAAGTTGCAAATATTGAGCAAATAGCATCGATAAAATAATAAATCCCTAAACCTGAGCCATAAATTCTATTATATTCTTTGTCACGTTTAACAACTCTAAGTGTATCAGATAACAAAATAGAATTTTTTACATTACTTATTATCATAAAAACTGAAAAACAAGCTTCAGCTATAACAAAAATATAAAATTTAGTACCAAACATCACTAATAAAAGAAATATTATTACAAAGATATTTGCTATTTGACTTGCTAATAATGGTTTTATTTTTTTTATTAATTTAGATACTGGAATACTTAATACAAAAGCCCAAATATATAATAGCGAATCTAACAATATAGCCTGAGAATAAGAAAGACCTTTTTCATTTGTAAAAAATAAAATTATAATAGTCCAAACAAAAATTATATCCCATGTAAAAGCTAAATAGAATGGGAACATTTTTATATTTCTATTCATATAAAAATTTTTTTTATCTTCGTCCATATATCTTAAACATTTTTAAAATCTTATTTGTTGTATAATAGCATATTATATCATTAAAAGTAAACAAAATTTATTCTTAATATTTTTATAATTCAATATTCAAATATAAATGAATATTAACTAATAAATTAAAATAATAATTTCTAATAAATTTAAAAATTATGTTTATAAAAAAAACAGTCACTACGTGACTATTTTGCTTCGTACAAAGTTTTACCTTCATTTATTTCAACTAATAAAGGGACTGTTAAATTTACAACTGATTCCATTTCTTCTTTTAATATTTTTTTTATTTTATCACTTTCTCCATTATAACAATCAATTACCAATTCATCATGAATTTGTAAAATGAGTTTGCTCTTTAGATTTTCGGTTTTGATTCGATTAAAAACTTTAATCATTGCTATTTTTATTATATCGCTCGCACTACCTTGTAGTGGCATATTTTTAGCTACTCTTTCAGCAAATGAACGCATAACATGATTGTTGGAATTTATATCAGGCACATGACGAATACGACCCATTATAGTAGAAACATATCCCTTTTCTCTCGCCTTTTTTATACATTCTTCACCATATGCTTTAACTTTTGGATAAATATCCATATATCTTTTAATAAATTGTGATGCTTCTTTTTGACTTGTTTTGATATTTTGACTTAATCCATACGCACTAATTCCATATATTATTCCAAAATTAACAGACTTTGCTACTCTACGCATGCTTAAACTAACTTCTGTTATAGGAACATTAAAAATTTTACTAGCGGTTGCGGTATGAATATCTTTGCCAGACAAATAGTCTGATATCATATTTTCATCACCACTAAAATTAGCCATTAATCTAAGTTCAATTTGATTATAGTCTGCACTAATTATTGAACCACTATCAAACGAACTAGAAAACATTTTTCTAAGAGATCTTCCTTCATCATCTCTAATAGGAAGATTTTGAAGATTTGGTTCACGACTTGATAATCGCCCTGTTGAAGTCGCTCTTTGCATAAAAGTGGTATGAATTTTACCATCATTTTGTACATAATTTAACATTCCATCTAAATAAGTACTAATGAGTTTACTAATTTTTCTATACCTAATCAAATAATTAACAATTTCATGCTTATCTGATATATCATTTAATACTTCAATTGATGTTCCCTTTTTCCCTGAATACTCTATTTTTAATTTATCAAATAAAATTGTTTGTAATTGTTTTGGACTATTTATATTAAAGTTTTCTCCACTTATCTTATAAATTTTTTCTGTAATTTCATTTAATTCTTGATGATAAGATGCACTTAAAGTTTTTATTTGGTTAATATCTACCATAAAACCAGTTTTTTCCATATCAAACAAAACTTGAACTAATGGCAATTCTATTTCACTATATAATTTTAATTGTGCATTATTAATCAATTTATTAATATAAATTTCTTTTAACGATATTAGTGTATTGGCTTTGGTATCGGTTGAAATATTATTTAATTTCAACGCATCATCTAATGAAATTTCTCCATCCATTTCATTTGCAATATAAATAGCTAATGAAACATCAAAATAATTATTTATTTTTATATTATAAAAATCTAAATCATGCATTAATGCTTTTGCATCAAAACATATTTTTTGCTTTTCCCCGGCAAAAATTTCTTTTATTTTATTAATGTTGTTGTTAAAGACATCACTATTTTTATATAATATATATTCATAATCATCAAAAGCTAAATTAATAACTAAATTGTCTGTTAAAACCGCAAACGAGTCTGGTAATAATTTTGTCATTTCTATAAAATCTATATCACTGTTTATTTCAATGATTTTGGCATTTTTCATTTTGTAATCAGAATTATTAATATTTAAATCTTCAATATTAAAAAATTCCTTTTTACTTAAAATAGATTTGAAATCTAATTCTTGCATCATTTTATAAGCCTCTTTACCAAAAGGTAAATGATATTCAAAATCTTTTAATTCGCAATCAATATTTACATCTAATTTTATTGTAGCCAATTTATAAGAAAGATATGCCATATCTTTGTTTTCTATTAATTTTTTTTGATTACTACCTGTTATTTTATCAATATTTTTATAAATATTATCTAAGTTATCAAATTCGCTAATTAACTTGCTAGCACCAACTTTTCCAATACCCAATACCCCTGGAATATTATCAGATGAATCACCCATAATAGATTTTAAATCTATTACTTGCTCTGGTCTTAAACCAAATTCTTTTTTTAACACGTCCTTATCAACTTTCAAAACATTTGAAATACCTTTTTGTGTCAACCATACTATTGTATTTTCATTTATTAATTGCAACAAATCTTTATCACCTGAAATTAAAATAAAATTGGCTTGAAATTTTCTCGTCAAACTACCTATCAAATCATCAGCTTCAATTTCAGAACGCTCTAAAATTTTTATACCCATTGAAGATAATAATTCTTTTAAAATGGGAAGTTGTGTTGCTAAATCTTCAGGCATTTTATCACGTTTACCTTTATATTCTGCAAACATATCATGACGAAAAGTATGTTTACCTGCATCAAAAGCACAAGCAAAATATTTTGGTTTTTCAGCAGAAATAACGTTCAAAATCATATTAATAAAACCATATACAGCATTGCATGGTTTACCAGCTAGACTTTTTAACATTGGCAAAGCATAGAATGCTCTATTAATTAAACTATTTCCATCAACTATTACAAATTTTTCCATAGTTTTATTATATCACAAATATATGAAAAAACAAAACATTAACAAATTATATTCAAGATTTTAAAATTAATAAACTTTAACAACTAAAAAATTAAATTTAGACTTCTTATTTAAAATTTTATAATATTGTACATTAATTATACAAAACTTCTTGCCAAAAATAAAAAAATATATTATACTATATAGGTATATCATATCTATACATGTTTAATTATATAAATTACAATTTAATTTATTAGATAAAAAGATGATATGCCGGTGTGGCGAAATGGCAGACGCACAAGACTCAAAATCTTGCGAGAGCAATCTCATGTCGGTTCGACCCCGACCACCGGCACCAGACAAAACTACCAATAATATGGTGTTTTTTTATTTAGGTTAAATTTATATTTTATTTTTATTTAGAGATATTAAAAAATTACAAAAATCATTTATATTGTTTTATTTTTTTATCAAATAAATGACAATAATTTTATTTTATGTTATTATTATTTTTATAAAGGATATATATATGAATATTTGGACAGACATTAACTCAAACAGAATTTCACCTGACGATTTTCTGGCATGTATTGAAATTCAACAAGGCGATAAAACAAAATATGAATTAGATAAATCTACAGGTTTGCTTATTATGGATAGAGTACTTTATACTAGCACTCACTACCCTATGAATTATGGTTTTATTCCTTTAACTCTTAGTGAAGATAATGACCCATTAGATGTATTTGTTTTATGCAGTCAACCGTTGGAAAGATTATGTATGGTTCGATGCTTTCCTATTGGAGTAGTAATTATGACTGATATTGAACAAAAAGATGAAAAGATAATTGCTATTCCTTTTGGAGACCCTCAATATAATGGTTATACTGATATTTCTCAGCTACCTAAACACATATTTGATGAATTGGAACATTTTTTATCTGTCTACAAACAATTAGAAGGCAAAAAAGTTAAAGTAGAATCTCTTGGAAACTCAAAAAAGGCAAAAGAAATAATTGTTGAATGCAGAAATAGATTTAAAAATAAATTTAAAAAATAATGGCACAAATTGTGTCATTATTTTTTAAATAAAATTAGTAAATTTATAAATCTTACACTTCTTCAAATTGACTATTGTATAATTCAGCATAGAATCCTTTCTTAGCCAATAATTCTTCATGATTGCCCATCTCAATTATATCACCATCTTTCATAACTAAAATTATATCAGCATTTTTTATTGTAGATAATCTATGAGCGATTACAAAAGATGTTCTATTTTTTGTCAATTTATCCATGGAATTTTGTATTAATATCTCTGTTCTTGTATCTACACTACTAGTTGCTTCATCTAAAATCAGCATAGGAGCATTTTCAACCATAGCACGTGCAATAGTTAAAAGTTGCTTTTGACCAGCACTAATATTTGTATTATCATCTAAAACTGTATCATATCCATTAGGAAGAGTTTTTACAAAATGGTCAATTCCACACTCTTTACATGCATTAATAATTTGTTCATCTGTGACGTCTAATTTGCTATATCTAATATTTTTTTTTATCGTACCTTGAAATAACCATGTATCTTGTAATACCATTCCAAATATATCATGTACATTTTCTCTTGTTAACTCTTTGATTGAAACACCATCAATCAAAATGTCACCATCAGTCACATCATAAAATTTCATTAATAGATTAACTAAGGTGGTTTTCCCAGCACCTGTTGGGCCAACTATTGCAACTTTTTGACCAGCTTTAATTTTTGCTGAAAATTCTTTAATAATTATTTTTTCTGGATTATATCCAAATTTTACATGTCTAAATTCGACATTACCTTTTATATCCGAATTGTATAATCTCTTTGTGAGTTTACTTTCATCTTTTAATTCTGGTTGTTCTAAAAATTCAAAAACTCTTTCACTAGCGGCTGTAGCTGATTGTAAATTCGTTACACCTTGTGCCATTTGTGCCAATGGTTGAGTAAATAAACGTATATATATCATGATAGCTATTATAACTGAAAAATTTATAATGTTATAATAAACTAATACAGCACCAACTACACACACTATAACATAACTAAAATTGCCAATAAAACTCATAATAGGTTGCATTAATCCAGAATAAAATTGTGATTTCCATGCACTTTTATATAATCTCGAATTTTCTTTTTCAAAAAAGAGTTCAGTTTCTTGTTCCGCATTATATGCTTTTATTATCTCTTGACCTGAATAACACTCTTCGACAATACCATTAACTTCACCCAATACATTTTGTTGTTCCATAAAGTATTTTTGAGATTTTGAAATTATTATAGTCATAATTATAAATCCAATAATAGTTGAAATAACTCCAGAAAGTGCCATTACCCAATTTGTCACAAACATCATTATCAATGAACCAATAAATAAAGCAGCAGCACCTACTAATGTATTTACAGAATTATTGAGTGCCTGACCTATTGTATCCACATCATTTGTCACTCTACTTAGCACTTCGCCATAACTCATTTTATCAAAATATTTTAATGGTAATTTATTAATTTTTTCGCTAATTGCTGTACGCAAATTTTTGCTTACTTTTTGATTTACTGTAGCCATAATGAAACCTTGAAAAAAGTTTGCAAAATATGCAATTACATAAAGTATAACCAAAAATATCCCTATTCTAAAAATATTATCAACATTAACTTTATTTTCAGTGTTTAGCCAAATATTCAATGTATTAGATGAATAGCCAATACCCATGTTGGTATTATCAAAATTAACATATCCATTCTCTTTAATTGTACTTAACTTTTCACTTCCTACAAATATATTAGATGTTTCACTATTCTGATTTATCTCTATTGATAATGTCAAGATATCATCTGTTGAATCCTGATTGTTAAAGTCTTCATATTGTAATAAAAATGTATAATTTTCACTTTCTAATTTAATTGTTTTATCGTTGATTAATTTATTATATTCTTCATTCGTCAAATCAAGATTAATACTGACTCCTTTTTCTATAATATCTGTCATCTTGCTTAATCTGTTAGGTCCTATTAATGTACAAACAGTACTAATAATTATTAAAACTATTGCAATGATAATCATAAATAAGTAAGGTTTTAAACTTGAAAATAATTTTTTGATTGAGGCTTTAAAATCTTTTGCTTTATCTACGTTATTTACTCTATTATGCATTTTTTAACTCCTCCTCGCTCAATTGTGATAGTGCAATTTCTTTATAAACTGGACATGAATTTAACAAATCTTTATGTTTACCTATCCCAACAATGTTTCCTTCATTTAAGACAATTATTTCATCAGCATCTTTTATTGTTCCAATTCTTTGAGCAACTATAAGTATAGTTGTATTTCCAAATTCGTCATTTAATGCAGAGCGTAATGCTTTATCAGTTTTATAATCTAGTGCTGAAAAAGAATCATCAAATATGATAATTTCAGGATTTTTGGCTAATGCTCTTGCGATAGACAATCTTTGTTTTTGACCACCACTTATATTTTTTCCACCTTGACTAATATGTGAATTAATTCCTTTGTCCATTTTTGAAACAAATTCTGAACTTTGAGAAATTTTTATTGCCTTTTCTACATCTTCTTCATCAGGTTTTTCTTCTTCTCCACCTAATGCAATATTTGATAAAACTGTACCACTAAACAAAACTGCTCGTTGTGAGACATAT
The DNA here is from genome assembly GCA_944384445.1 of uncultured Clostridia bacterium. Lineage (GTDB taxonomy): Bacteria > Bacillota > Clostridia > Christensenellales > UBA1242 > Onthoplasma. Next base: position 20,353 of record CALWTL010000007.1, read on the forward strand.
CCTATTCTATCTCGCAAATCTTTTAATTTAAAATCTTTTACATTTTTACCATCAACTAAAACTTCACCTTCTGTTGTATCATAAAAACGTGGCACTAAATTAATAAGTGTAGATTTTCCACTACCCGTAGAACCAATGAAAGCTACCAAATCTCCTTTTTTGCATTTAAAATTGATATCTTTCAATACATATTCATCTGCATCTTGATATTTAAATGAAACATTTTTAAATTCAATTGTTCCAATTTCGCTAGGCTCAATATTTACACCAATTCCATCTTCAATACTTGATTTAGTTTTTAGAACTTCATTGATACGCTTTGCTGAAACACTTGCTCTTGGCATCATAATAAATACAATAACTAATAGCATGAATGACATAACAATTTGAATAGCATACGAACTAAACACAACCATATCAGAAAAAATTGTTAACTTTTCAGGTGCAAATGCTGAATTAATTAAAAATGCACCAATCCAATATATTGCTAAAGGCAAAAAACTCATTACTGCATTCATTAGTGGATTCAACAAAGATAAAACTCGATGAGAAACCAAACTAGTAGTTGTCAATTCTTCATTAGCTTTTTCAAATTTATTCATTTGATATTCTTCTGCATTATATGCTCTAACAACTCTTAATCCTGTCAAATTCTCACGAGTCACTCTGTTGATATTGTCTGTAAGAGTTTGCATTTTTTTAAATCTAGGTAAAACAATCAAGATTATTGTAATTACAGATAAAATTAACACTATTACAGCTATTGCTGTAGCGATTGACCATTGATAACTTTTGCCACTAATTTTCAATATAGCCCACACAGCCATTATAGGTGCCTTAATAAGTGCTGATAACCCCATGACAATAAACATTTGAATCTGAGTTATATCGTTAGTTGAACGAGTGATAAGACTTGATGTAGAAAAATTTTTTATTTCATTAGATGAAAAACTTTGAACTTTACTAAATAATTCTGACCTTATCTTTTTAGATACACCTGCTGATATTCTCGCAACAATATATCCAACAAACACAGCACAAATTGCACTCGTTATTGCACAAATTAACATTTTACTACCAACAAGTAAAATTTCACTTATCATATTTCCTTCTGTTTGAATTAAGATAGTAATTTCACTCATATAATCAGGAATTTTGAGTTCCAACCAAACTTGTAACAAAACAAAAACAATGACTAAAAACATACTAATCCATTGTTTTTTATTAAGTTGTCTGCATATTAAACTAAACATAAATTCTCCCACTACCGAAACTTTTAAAGTTATACCATAATATTAGTTGAGTTGTCAACTAAATGCTTATTTATTTTATAATTCAAATTATAAAAATATTACATATTATTATTTATTAAATTTGAAATGTAAAGATATCAAGTAAAACAAAAAATGTTGTAAATTTTCTAGTCAATCAAGTTAATATTAAACTGTTTAAATACAAATTATTTTAATTAAATATAATAAAATTTTATGTTTAAACTAATAAAAAAAATCCTTTTGATATCAAAAGGATTAATATTCTTCATAATTTTTTTTATTTAATGCTCCAGATATAATCAATGCCTTTAATTCGGGAGATAAATCATTTATTTGTTCAGTCAATGATTTATCTTTATTTAAATTTTTTGTCTGACGTTTTTTATAATTATCAAAACTTTCAAAATTAAAATTTGGCAAATTTTCTTTTCTATTTGGACGCGTTATGTTTTTGCCCTTTTTATCTAAATATGATTTAAAATCATCTGATGAGTATGTTTTTTCTTCAATTGAATTGTCATCTATTTTAGGTGTCTCTATAACCGTGTTTTGTTCATTTTCTATTGAATTAGGTTGTTGTTTTAAGATATTTGCCTTTTTTTTCTTAATAACTTTTGGTAAAATCAAAACTAATGCAATTAGTGGAATTAAACAAATACTAATTATTATAAAAATTTCCATATTGCTCATAATTATCACCTATACAATTAGATTAATTATTTTCATCTGGTTTTCCTGATGATTTTTTATCTTTTGAATTGCCAATTGAATTTCTCATATTTGTATCAGCTGCAAGATTTTGTAATTTATAATAGTCCATAATTCCAAATTTACCATTTTTCATTGCCGTTGCCATAGCTCTATGGACTTCACTTTCTGCTGCTAAAACTACTGCCTGCATCTCTTGTGTTTTAGCTTTATTTTCTTGCTCTAAAGCGATTGCTTGAGCTCTTCTTTCTTCTGCTGCTGCTTGACTAATTTTTTTCTTAGCTTCAGCTTCCTCAATCTTTAATTTTGCACCTAAATTGGTTCCAACATCAACGTCGCACACGTCTATTGATAATATTTCATAAGCCGTTTGTCTATCAAGATGATCAGCTAAAATAGTTTTTGATATAATTGATGGATCAGCTAATATTTCTGTATGTGTATTTGCTTTACCAATAGCTGAGACAATTCCTTCCCCAACACGTGCTAAAATCGTTTCTGTATCTGCTGTACCAATTTGTCTATCCAATCTTGCCTTTACAGTCACTTGTGCTATAGCTTTTACTTGAATACCATTTTTGGCCATAGCTTCAATCCAATTTGTTCGAATCACTTTAGGTGTGACACTAGTTTTCACAGCTTCAACGACATCTCTGCCTGCCAAATCGATTGCTTTTGCTTGCTCTAAAGTTAGTTCCATTTTTGCACTGTGCGCTGCAATTAATGCGTCTACGACTTTTTCAATATCTCCACCTGCCATTAAATGAGTTTCCAATTCAGCAATCGGAATATGGAGTCCAGCTTTTTGTGATATAATATAGATATCTACTAATTTTTTATAATCAACTTTACGCATTTTCATGCCAATCAATCTGAACATTGATACATGCGCCCCAGAAGCCAAAGCTCTGAACCATATATTTATAGGTACTATTAAAACGATTGCAACAATTAAAACTACAACGCAAGATATAATTATAGTTAAAGTTGCCCATAATGGGAATAATAACATTGAATTCATAAACTATCTCCTATTCAAACCATTTTCTAACAATAATTGTATTGTCTTTAATTTCTATAACCTTAACATGTGCCCCATCTTCTATATATGAATTTTTTGAAACCACATCATAAATTTTACCATTAATTTTTGCTTTGCCTCCAAGATTTAAAACTCCAACAGCTCTACCAGATTTTCCTATAAGTTTTCTCAATTCTTTGTCTGTCTTATTATAATCTTGAGGGATTGACGTACGCGTTTCAAAGAGCCCTGTCCTACCTAAAATACCATATTGTGCACTATAAACCATAAACATGAAAGCAATAATGAAAAAGCCTAAAACTAACAAAATTAAAGTAAGAGATTGTGTTAAACTCAAACCTTCAACAATACGGATAATAATGCCAGCAATTATAGAAATAATACCTGTAATACCAAAGAATCCAAAACCCGGAACAAAAACTTCTACAATTATAAAAACTAGACCTAAGCACAATAATAATGCAGGAATCCAGCCCATTTCTGTAAAAATTTCTACAAATTCCATTCTTTTTCTCCTTTATATTGAAATTATACAACCAAAAAGGCTGCTAGTCAATACCCTTTTGAAAAATTCTATATCTACACACTTATCCTGCTTATACCTACATTTTAAATGACAATTTATAAGACTTTAAAAAAAATATAAAAAAACTAAGGCATTTAGACCTTAGTTGACGTATAAAACATAAAATTTTTTAATTTATAAATCTTTATTAATTGATTTATCTTTTTCTTTTAAAGCAATATTTTTTATTAAAACAAATATAAAAAATAAAACAAACATTACAATACTGGATACAATTACTCCTATTTGTTTCGAACCATCGACAAAGAAAGATATAAATAACAATATAATAGCAAGAAAAAATGAGATAGCCATCAAAATTTTGGAAACTTTTCCTATTTTATTATAATGTTTAATTTCATTTTCATTTTTTTCTAAATCTTCTGGCATTAAAAGATTTTCTCTAGGTTTAGTATAATCTTTTAAAGGTGCTCCACAATTAGAACAAAATTTTCTATCGTTTCTATTTTCTTCACCACATTGATTGCAAAACATATGATTCTCCTTTACAAATTCTTAATAAATAAATTTCAATTCACATATATTTGATTTGTTTAAGTTATTTACAATTATAAATTTTATATTTTTAAAAAAATTTTGTTGTTTTAGTTTAAGATATAATACAATAAAATTTTATAAAAGTCAAACACGTATTTATTTAAAATTATTTCAATTTATTATCACGATAATAATAGAAAAAATATTGTTGAGCATATCCACTTAATTCTTTGTATTTATTAGTTAATTCCTTAGTAATTTTTTTTCTATCTGTTGTCTTAGTATTCGTTATATTATTATAAACTTTATTTATCCAAGTATCTACTGGAAAAACATCTTTTACTCCTAAACCAAACAACATTATACAATTAGCGACCTTCTCTCCAATTCCTTTTAATGATAACAAAAATTTATATTGTTCATCTTTTGGCATTTTTATTAATCTATTGAAATCTTTAATTTCTAACTTTTGAACTGTTTCATACATTTGCTCTGCTCTATAACCTAGACCAGCATTTTTATAATCTTTAATAGTAGCTTTTTTCAATTCGTCAAGCGTTGGAAAAGCATAATAATTTCCCATATTTTTCCCAAAATGTGAACAAAGGTATTCTATAGAATTTTTAATTCTTTTAATATTATTATTAGCAGAAATAATGAAACTTATTAAAATTTCATAAGCATCATTGTTTATTATCCTAATACCCGCCCCATAATCAATTGCTGAGCTTAATAATTCATCTTCTTTTAATATTTTCTTTATTTTGCTGTAATCAGTATTCAAATCAAAAAAATTATAAAAATAATCTATATCTTTTGTATTTATCTCAATTTTGTTTTTATCCCAATCAATCTTAGCACATTTATCTTTAGAATATACTAATGCTTCATTTCCATTTATAACAAAACGAAAAATTTGACCACAATTTAGCGTTTGAACAACATCAAAATCTTGCGTATCTAATATAATCAATCTATCTTTTTCTTTTTTTATTTTCATAAATTATCCTTTGAAATTCAATTTATATAATTTACATTATTTTTTCAATCTTATAAACTGCAACTGTTCCATATTTTCTTTTATCTATGGAGAAATTTGAATATTCTAAATTTAATTTCTTTTCATTGTCAGTTTCAAAAATAATTATACCATTGTCATTCAACAAATTCTTATTCACTATATAATCTATAGCTAATAAACCAAAATCTGACTCAAAGGGCGGATCTAAAAAAATTATATCAAATTTACTATTGACAGATTTTAAGTAATCTAAATAATCACTATTGATTATTTCATAGCTACCAATAATGTCTTTTAAATTTTCTTTTATTAATGATATAGATTTAATGTTATTATCTACAAAAATAGTATGTTTTGCTCCCCTAGAAATAGATTCAATACCTAATGCTCCAGTCCCAGAAAACAAATCTAAAACGACTGCATCTTTTAAATTAAATTGAATTAAATCAAACATTGATTCTTTTACTCTATCAAGTGTTGGTCTAGTGGTTAAAATATTAAATTCTTTTAATTTTTTCCCTTTATATTTACCTGCTATTATTCTCATATTTATATTTTAGAATATAATTATAAAAATTGCAATAAAAAAATAAGTCAAAGTGACTTATTCTTTATTCACATTGTCATCGTGATTATTTTTTGTATCAATAGATTTATTAGGATTTGAATCTTCTTCAACTGTAGTAGAATTTTTTATAAATTCTTCAATTAAATGCTTATCTTTTTTATCCATCAAAATAAATGTCACAATTAGTGCTATAATAGCCACTAATAATAATGCTATAACAATATACCAATTAGAATATACAAAATACATAATTTGCTCCTATAAATTAATTTGAGTATTGCATGAATATTAAATTTATTAAAATAATAATAGCATATTAATTTTTTATTGTCTAGCGATTTTAAAAAAAAGTCCTATAATTAGGACTTATTATTTTTTAGTAGTTTTTTTAGTTGTTGTAGATTGTTTTGCATAAGAAGTTGCTTTTGTACTGCTCTTAGGTTTTGCTGTATTAGCACTTTTTGTGCTAGCAACTTTTGTAGAAGTTGAACTCTTTTTTACACTTTTATCTTCTGCAATTTTTTTGCTAGTTGTAGGCTTTGGACTTGTATTGTCTTCTTTTTTTGATTTTGTTGCAGAAGATGTAGTTGATTTTGCAACAGGTTTACTATTAGAAGATTTTTTTGCAGTTGTAGTTTTAGTTGTAGTAGTCTCAGCTTTATTAGAAGATTTTTTCGCAACTGTTTTAGTAGTTGTATCAGATGTCTTAAGTTTCTTGCTAGTTGATGATTTTACATTGGTAGCCGATTTTTTTGCAACATCTACGTTTTCTATTTCATTTGCTTTAGAATTTTCTTCTACAGATTTAGGTACAATATTTTCCTCCATCTGCTCACTTTCTACAGACAAAACTTTTTCTTGAAAATCTGATAATATCTTTTTATCTCTTTTGTCCATCCATATTAACAATATTACTAAACCTATAATTATTACAGCCAATATGATAACCATCCACCACCAATTATTTGCTATAAAATCCATAAACACCCCTTTAATTAATATTCAATATATTATCATGTATAAAAATTTTTTACAAATGATTTTAACATATTTTTAAACAATTTTTTACAATTTTTAATTTTATTTATTGTGGTTTATTAATAGAAAGCATCAAATCTATATTTTCTTTTTCTTTATTATATGGTATTTCAATTTTATTACCATTTTCATACAAGTAATTAGCATTTCGCATCTTTTTTACCACTTCTGAAATACACTCAAAAGCTTTATCCTTTGTGTATCCTAAATCTTTATATCTTTTAATTATCTTTTTTATTAATTTCTCTGTGCCAACCAATTGTTTATCTCTTTCATCAATATCCTCAGTCATATTTTCTCCTACATTTATATCTTAATATAAACATGAGAAAAAGTCAAATTAATTAATATTTTTAGATATAAAAAAAACTGAACTTAAATCTTTGCCCAGTTTTTTTAATGTATTATAACAAGATGCAGAGTATACCACCTTTACCTTCATTTACAATTCGAGATACTGTTCGCCTTAATTTATTTTGAAGATTTTCAGGCATTGAAGTTAATTTATTATTAAGTCCTTCATTCACTAAACTTTCTAATGATTTGCCAAACATGTTTGTTTGCCAAATACCTTGTGGATTATTCTCAAATTCTTGAAGCAAATATTTAACTAATTCTTCACTTTGTTCGTATCCGCCCACAATCGGACTAACTTCTGTTTCAACATCAACTTTCATTATATGCAAACTTGGCGCTTGTGCACGAAGTTTTACCCCACATTTACCACCATGACGCACTATTTCAGGTTCTTTCAATTCCATTTCATCTATTGATGGTATTACAATTCCATAACCTGTTTCATTCACTTTATCAAGTGCAGAACTAATTTTGTCATATCGTTTTTTAGCAGTGGTTAAATCTTTTAAACAGTTTACTAACTCATAATCATCTTTAATTTCCATTCCACAACTATAAGATAAAACTTTGTAAAATAAATCAGGTTTAGGTACAATTTCAAAGCTAACAGCTCCACTACCCATTTCTATATTAGTATTTAGAATTGGTTCAAAATTTTCTGAATTTTCAAATAACACTGTATTTGTATCGTATTCTCCAATTCTACTAGCTTTCCCTATCGCATTCATCACGGTATCCAAAATTTCTTTAACTGTTGGATTGTCTGTTGGTAATGGTTTTAACCATTTAGGTATTTTTATATTTACAACTTCAAGTGGGAACTCTTTTAAAATTTCTGTCATAATATTATCTACATCTTCCTTTTTTAATTCATTAACATTCATAATAATTACAGGAGCACTATATTCACTTCGCATGTTATCCGCTAGTTTTTTTACTTTTTCATCTTCTGGAACTGCAGTATTTAAAATAATTACAAATGGCTTTCCTGTTGACTGAAGTTGTTTTATTGTCTTTCGCTCTGCCTCCACATAGTTTTCACGCGGAATATCTGTAAAACTTCCATCAGTAGTCAATGCAATGGCTATTGTCGAATGTTCTTTTATGACTTTCTCAGTACCTATAACTGCCGCTTGAACAAATGGTATAGCTTCATCACTCCACGGAGTTTTAACTAACCTAGGTTTGTCATTTTCATATGCTCCTAAAGCACCATCGACCATATAACCCACTGAATCAATTAATCTGACAGACATAGTGGTATTACCTATCTTAACCTTTACTGCTTCATTTGGTACAAATTGTGGTTTTGTAGTCATGACCATGTTTCCCGCACTGGCTTGTGGCAATTCATCATTTGTACGAGTTCTGTCATGTTTATTAGCAATATTATCCAGTACAAAATTTTGAATAAACTTCTGAATAAAAGTAGATTTCCCACATCTAACTGGACCTACTACACCAATATAAACATCTCCATTTGTGCGTTTTGCAATGTCTAAGTAGATGTTTGAATTTTTGTCCATTTAATCCTCCAATCTAACTTAATTTATGCATGCCCTATTCTAATTATGACAATCTTATTCAAATCTAAAATGATTAAACTACTTATCGTTTAAATATTATATTATTATTTGCCCAATTGCTATCATCACAATTATAAAATAAAAAAATATAACGTTCAATTCAAATAAAATATTTTAGAAAAATCATATAATTTTTATATATTATATTTTATTTAAAAATTTTAAAACGTTATATTACTATTATAAACATATATAAATATTAGTTGTTATCTTGTTTTTTACCGCCTAAATTAAAAACCTTCATTATTTCTTCAAGACTCATAGTTGGATGCAATGCTTCGTTAAAATCAAATCCACTTGTCGATGAATTATTAATTAAATCATCGCTAGGTCCGCCTCTTTTTTCATCTCCACCAATTTTTTTTGTATCAAAACAATCTATTATATTGTGCAACAATTTTTTTATTGGATCATCAACCATAGTTTGTTTTTTCATATCATAAGATAAATTATTATTATTTTTTTCTCTTAAATCATTAAATACCAATGTTTTAAACTTATCTGACATATCTTTCAATTTTGTATCTTTTGCTAGTTCGGGATATCTTGTATACAATTCATTAATAATTTGTTCCATTCTTAAATACATCAATCTACTGCGTTGAATATCTAATAAATACAATTTCTTTCTACTAGATTCTAATTGATTTGCATGTTCCATACTTGCAATAATAGCACTGGAAATAGATTGTTCTTTTTTCTTATATTCATCTACAACCGCTCGAAGCTTATTAATCGTTTGACGTTGTTCAGCAACGGTCGCTTCTAACTCTGAAATTTTAGATTGATATTCATTATCCTTTTTTTCCATCACTATTACTCCTTTTTTTCGACATAATTATATTTATTACAAAATATCCAATAAACCACGCTATTATTAATCCAATCATCCACCATAAATTGATAAGTTTTTGTACGAATAATAATGTAATTAAGCCAAAACCTAAGAATAAAATAAAAATTTTAAATTGAATTTTGTCTTTAAAATATATTGCTGTACAAATACTAGCAAAAGCAATTGCAAATAAATAATAAGGCCAAAATTGATTAACATCAAGATTGAAACGTGTCTGACCAAAGTATAACACAAAATTTAATATACCGCAAACAAATAATGCAATTCCGAAAAACATACTGCTATCTAATTTTAAATTAAAAGCTCTAGCAATCAACAAGATACCAATCAAAATAAGACTCACAGCAAAACTAATTCTAAAAAATGGAAAATCTATTGGCAAAAGGTCCAAAATGAAACATATAATATTTACTAAAAGAACAGAATAATAAAGAATTTTAGACTTCTTACCCATTTTTTAACCTCAATTTTTTCTTGTATTGATTAATAACTAACACAATCAAACCAGCAATAACTAAAATAATACTTAACAACTGTGAAACTCTTATTCCAGTAGTGCCAATATACAATGAATCCGAACGTAGTCCCTCTATAAATGCTCTACCAATTCCATACCAAATTAAATATGTTGCAGTTGTTGTTCCAGTAATCTTTGACGAATAAAATGTTTTAATTAAAATTATAACTCCGATTAAATTCCATATACTTTCATAAAAAAATGTCGCTTGATACCATGCTTGCTTATCTTCAATCCAAACAGCATATGGAAACCATTGTAAATTTTCGTTTGTCACTAAATTACCATAAGCTTCTTGATTAAAGAAATTTCCCCATCTGCCTAATGCCTGTCCCAACAACAGACATGGAACACAAATATCACATATTACACCTAAAATTTTGATATTTTTTTTAATAAGACAAAATATAATGATGCCAATTAAACAACCAATTACACCACCATAAATTGCAAGACCTCCTTGCCTTAATTTAAATAATTCCCAAAATGAATAATCATATTCATAAAAAATGCAATAATAAAGTCTTGCTCCAATAACTGCACATGGTAATATAATTAAAGCTAGTAAAATTATATCATCGCTCTTTATACCCTTTTTTTTTGCCAATTTGCAAGCTAAAACAATTCCAAATAACATAGAAAGAGCCATAATTAAGCCATAAAACTTAATTTCTAAACTTCCTATAGTAAATCCATCTGGTGGAATATAGTATAAATTCATACTAATGATTATAAATTTAGTTAAAAATAAAATCAACTAAATTTTTAGTTCATTTATAAAATCATTTTCTAAAAAATAAAAATAATAATTAAATTTGTCAAAAAAAAATATCGTGATAACACGATATAATTTTTAAACATGTAAACTTAATAAATTTTCTATATGTGAACTCAAACAAGTATATAATCTATCATATATTCCTGCATTTTTTCCAATATTGTTAAATTCCATAACTAAGTCATATAGTTCAAAATTTTTAATTCCCTTTGCCATATCGTCAAATTCGTTATAAATTTTTTGTTCATCATCATACATCTTTTCAATAATTTGCTCAGAATTTATATTTAATTGTTCACCTATATCCAAATCTTTATTTATATCTTCTAATACCGTATTTGCTTTATAATAGTACTGATTAATCTTAACTATAAAATATGCAATCATTCTTTCTTTACTAGCTATAGTTTGTCTTTTTAAAGATTGTTTGTTTGCATAATCTTCCAATTGTTTTAATCTGTCATCACTCTCTCTACCATTAATTTCTTTTATTTCAGTAGCATACATAATTGGGGATGAAAAAATAGTAGGAATAGCTTCGCAAAATTCATTTTCAAATCTATTTATAACACCATATTTCCCATTTCTTTTTACACTATAAAAGCCTTCGCTAATAAATTTTATTTCATCGTAAATAAACGGAACCAATTCTTGACCATTTGAATTGATAATTCCATATTTTTCACCAAATTTTACAAGAAATAAATCAGTATCTTCATTTATTTTAACAATTTTGTCATATTTAGCTTTTACAATTTCATTTCCATTAGTATTTAATAACCCATATTTGTTATTTACAATAAAAATAGCAACGTTTGATGTAAATTTTTTTATTTTTTCATATTTTACTTTACTTATCAATTTATTTGTAATTTTATCATACATACCAAACATTCCTGTTTTCTCATCTTTTGCTAAATATAAAAATAAATTACCATCTGCCAATAAAGATTCATCAGTTCTAATAATTTTTTTAAATAATAATCCCATACACAACTCCTTTCCTTTGTATAATGAATATTATATATAATATCAGTAGTATAATATTTTGTCAATATTTACGCTATTATATTCGTAAATTATTTAGCGACTATTATAATTATTAAGCTATCATAATTATTATTGTTTATAATATATGTTAACAATTAATATCAACTAATCATACATTTTAATATGAAATATTTTGGAACCGATGGAATAAGAGGAATCGTAGAAAAAAATTTTGATAATAAATTAATAAAAAAAATAGCACGTGGATTAGTTCGTTTTTATAATAAAAGCAAAATAAAAAGAACATTATTGGTAGGAAATGATTCAAGAATAAGTAGTGATTACATTTTATCTATTGTTGAATCAATATTATTGAAATATGGTATAAGAATAGATAACGTAGGAATTTGCTCAAGTCCATGTCTAGCTTATATTTCAAAAAAATTTAACTATCCTTTAGCAATGATGATAAGTGCGTCACACAATTCAAGCGAATATAATGGTATTAAGTTTTTCAACTCAAATGGTGAAAAAATTAGCGATCAAGCCGAAACAATATTAGAAAATTTAATGGATTCAAATTGCTCTTTAGGAAAACAAAATTTTGCTTTAAGAAAAAATGTATCTTATTTAAAAGATTACTACATAGCTTACCTTAAAGAATTAAAGCATTTTGATTTTCCATTAATTATAGATTGTGCTAATGGCGGAGCAAGTGATATTTGCAAATCAGTATTTAAAAAATCTAAAATTGTTCACTCTAATTATGATGGCCATAACATAAATGTTAATTCAGGCTGCACAAACATTGAATTTATGCGTTCACTCTGTATGAAAAACCACAAATTAGGTTTAGCCTTTGATGGTGACGCAGATAGAGTTAAAATTATAGATGAAAACGGAAATATTATTTCAGGTGATAAAATAATCTATATTTTATCCAAATTTTATTTGAAACCAAACGATAAAATTGTAGGAACTATATATTCCAACATAGGACTAGAAGAATCATTAAAAAAACATAACATTGAATTAATAAGAGCAAATGTTGGAGATAAAAATCTATATAATTTAATGACAAAGCACAATGCAATTATTGGTGGAGAAGATGCAGGTCATATTATAATAAAACCATATTTAAATACTGGAGATGGAGTCTTAATTGGGATATTAATTTGTAATATATTAAATATAACAAAATTAAAAATATCAGATTTGTTAAGAGATTATACAGAATACCATCAAACTCATTCTACTATTAATATAAATAAGAATTTTAAAATAAACGAAAATCTAAATCTATTAATAAAAAAATATGAAAACGAAGGTGCTAAAATTATAATACGCCCTAGTGGAACTGAACCGGTACTCAGGATAATGGCTGAACATATTGATGAAAAAAGTTCAAAAAATATTGTTGATGTTTTAAAAAAATATATACTAAACTATTGTATATAATTCTTTAATTAGTATTACATATTGATAATATAATATTATTTTCAAACTAGAATTAAAAAAATAATTTTTTTATAAAAATAATTAATGTTTTTATATTTTTTATGTTTTTATTTGCAAAAAAATAAAATTTTTGATATATTTTTAATATGAATTATGTTTTATCAAAAGATTGGAGTGAAATATTAAAAAATAGATTTCCTTACGAATATAAAAAAAATTTATTTTCATGGTTGGAAAATGAATATAATAATAATACTGTTTATCCACCAAAAGAAAAAATTTTCAATGCTTTAAATCTTGTACCGTTAAAAAATGTAAAAGTCGTTATAATTGGTCAAGATCCTTACCATATAAAAGGTCAAGCAGATGGCCTAGCATTTAGTTGTCATAACGGAACACCCCAACCTAGTTTAAAAAATATTTTCAAAGAAATCAGTGATGATTTAGGAATTAGTATGAGTTCGTCCACCGACCTTACTCCTTGGGCAAATCAAGGTGTATTGCTTTTGAATACAAGTCTAACAGTTATTGAACATAAACCATCATCTCACTCAAATGAGTTATGGCATACATTTACTCGTGAAATAGTAAAAATATTAAATGAACAAGATACACCAATAGTTTTTATGCTTTGGGGAAATCATGCAAAATCATTTATCCCTTTTTTAAATAATCCGAAGCATTTAATTTTGACAGCTAATCACCCAAGTCCATTTTCAGCATATTCAGGATTTTTTGGTTGTAAGCATTTTAGTAAATGCAATAAATTTTTAATTGATAATGGACTAAGTCCTATTGATTGGAAAATCTAAAAATTTATTATTTTGTATTGAAATTTTTTATAAATCATTATATAATATAACATATGAACATTTTAACTTTTATTGTAGGTCTATTTATTTTAGGTTTAGCATTTTTACCAATCAAATTGTAATTGATTTTTTTTATAAAAGTGCTTTTATTTTAGCAAAATATTGAAATAAAAATTGATATTTAAAAAGGTCAATTTTATTTTTACTCTATCACCACGATAGCAACAGCATAATCTTTACAATGAGAAATACTAATATCAATTGTATTTTTATGTTTTTCTTTTAAAATTGAATCTATATATTCATTTCTATTAATATACGGTTTTCCAGTATCTGTATGTAAAACTTCAATTTCTTTATACATAATAGTATCATCATCTAAAGCTTTTACAAAAGCTTCTTTTACACAAAAAAAACCACAGAATCTTTCCAAATAATTTTCAAAACTTTTCGCATATAAAATTTCGTTTTTAGTAAATATTCTTGTATAACCTTCATCTGTCCAATGTTCAAATCTATTAATTTTTTCAATATCAATTCCTACCATACTATACCTTTACTATAAATTACAACACTTCTTTAATATAAATTTATTCTATTCAAATTCTTTATTAGTTAAATTTGATAAAACTTTTTTTATTGTTTCCCATGAATATCCTTGATAGTTTAATCTTCTTGTCAATTTTTCAATACCGCTTTTTGTCATCTCATTTGATTTTAAAAATTTTTTTGCACTGTTAAAGCAACTTTCATATTCATTCACATTTTCTAACGCATCATCAATAAAATTTTTGTTCACACCAGATTGTAATAATTTCTGTTTTATTTTCATTTTACTAAGATTACTATTTGAACGCACATATGCTTTTGCATATTCATTATCATCAATAATTTTGTATTCTTCCAATTTTTTTATAACTTCATTAATAACATCAATATCAAATTTTTTTTTAATCAAATAGTCTTTAATATGTTTTATAGTCTTCATTCTTGCATTAATATAATTTAAAGTTAAATTAGTAGCTATTAGAATTTCACTTTCTTTCTTTGCCAAATAAAATTTATTTTCATCTACTGTGCCTAGTTTTATATTGTATTTTACGATTAAATCTGAATGTATAACAAATTCTCCTTGATTTGTATTAATTAAAAAAATATTTGGGTTATTTTTTGACTTAAGGTTCAAACTATATATTTCCATAAAATTATTATAACAAATATATAAAAAAATGTATCAAAAATTATAATAATTTTTCTAAATTATAATATTAATTGTATAAATTCAAATAAATTGTCTTAATTTATATATTTTTAATTTTAACTTTTAAAAATAATGTAGAAAATAAAATTTACATATTCAATTTTATTAATATTTATAAATTTTTTTTTGTTTTTTAATAAAAATTAATATATTTTTACGTATTTTAATAGAAATTCATTATAATTTTTTATTTTTTAATAAAATTATATTTTAATTTAGCCTTTTATAATTAGTTTTAAAATGTTATATATAAATAATTCATTTATTTTTTTTAATATGTTATAATTTAATTAAGGAGTAAATATGAAAATAAAAAACATAGAAGCTTATGAAGTAATAGATAGTAGAGGTAATCCTACCGTTGAATGTGAAATAACATTAGTAAACGGTATCAAAGCAAGAGCCATCGTTCCTAGTGGTGCATCAACAGGTGAAAAAGAAGCTTTAGAATTACGTGATGGTGGTACCCGCTTCCATGGAAAAGGTGTATTAAAAGCAGTCGACAATGTTAATAAAATTATTGCTAAATCTTTAATTGGAAAAGATGTTAGCAAACAACGCGAATTAGACAATGAAATGATAAAGTTAGATGGCACAGAATTTAAAACAAATTTAGGAGCGAATGCTATTCTATCTGTGAGCCTTGCTATAGCAAAAGCAAATGCTTTATATAAAAATATTCCGTTATATAAAAGTTTAGGACAAGGGACAACTCTTCCTATGCCTATGATGAATGTAATAAATGGAGGTGCTCACGCAGACTCTAATGTAGATTTCCAAGAATATATGATTATGCCCGTTGGTGCAAAAACATTCAAAGAAGCAATGGAAATGGCTTCTGAAACATTTATGGAATTAAAAAAAGTTTTGAAATCATTACACTATCCTACTGCTGTTGGAGATGAAGGAGGTTTTGCTCCTAATTTTAAAAATAATGAACAACCTCTTGATGCAATTATAACAGCTATTAAAAATGCAGGTTATGAACCTAAAAAAGACATCGCAATAGCTCTTGATATTGCAGCTAGTGAGTTTTATAATTCTAAAACAAAAAAATATGATTTAACAAAAAGCAAATCAGGAAGTTTAACAACTGATCAAATGATAAAATGGTATTCTGAACTGATAAAAAAATATCCTATAATTTCAATTGAAGACCCCCTAAGCGAAAATGATTGGTTAGGTTGGACAAAAATCACAAAACAGCTAGGCAAAAAAATTCAATTAGTTGGTGATGACATCTTTGTGACAAATCCAAAAATCTTAGCTGAAGGTATAAAAAAAGGTGTAGCAAATGCTATTTTGATAAAATTAAATCAGATTGGTACACTTTCAGAAACGTTAGACACAATAAAACTTGCAAAAGAAAACGGATACAATACAATAATTTCACATAGAAGTGGAGAGACTGAAGACACATTTATTGCAGATTTAGCTGTCGCAGTCGATGCAGGACAGATAAAATCTGGTTCAATATCTAGAACTGATAGAGTTGCCAAATACAATCAATTGATAAGAATAGAAAGAAATTTAAAGAAAAAGGCAAGATTTAATATATGATAATAACTATTGACGGTCCAGCAGGAAGTGGAAAATCAACTGTTGCACAACTAGTTGCAGAAAAATTAGGCTATAAACATTTAAATTCTGGTTCATTATATAGAGCTATAACCGCATATTTTATTGAAAATGACATTTATGATACTAATAATTCTAAATTCAATAAAAAAATTGATAACTTATCAATCAAAATTGAATTTATAAATAATGTCCAACACGTATTTGTAAATAATGTTGATTATACAAGTAAATTACGTGATTTAAAAGTAAGTGAATTATCCCCTTATTTTAGCGTAAATAAAAAAATAAGAACAATAGTAGATAATTGTCAAAAAATATTTGCTTCAAAAAATAATATTGTAATTGACGGTAGAGACATCGGAAGTTTCGTATTTCCAAATGCAGATTATAAATTTTATTTAGATTGTAGCATTGATGAGCGTGCAAGAAGAAGACTTATTGAATTAAAAGATAAAAATAAGAGTGTTTTATTTGAAAATATCAAAAAAATGATATCTGCACGAGACGAATTTGATAAAAATAAAAAAGAAGCTCCTTTAATCGTCCCTAAAAATAGCATTATTATTGATTCTACTAATTTAAATGTTAATGAAGTTGTTAATAATATGTTAAATTATCTTCAAGTTTAGTAATATTTGTATTTTGCTAGATCGAATTGAAAAGCGTTTAATATAATGAGAGATTCGTTTGATAAATAAAATTTTGAAATTTAATTTAAAATAAACTAAAATTTATAATTATTTAACTATTATTTTGATATCATATTAAAAATTTTAAAATGTTTAAATGAGTTTAAAATATTTAAATTGACATATTTAATGTCAATTTTTTATTGAATAAACCTTTAATAAAAAAAATTAAAAATTTTAAAAATTTGTTAACTTTTTTAGTGTTAGATATTGACAAAATGATATTTATGCTTTATTTTTTCAATAAAGAGGTAATTTATGGGTATTGATGAAAATAATTTTTATACGACTTGCCACTATTTAAGCAATCTTTTAGAGTACATGAATGGGCAAATTTATTTAGCATCAAAAATTATTAATAAACATATTTTACACATAGAAGATGAACAATTAATAACCTTTTTTATTGTGGCAGTTAATTTGGATAATGAAAAAACAATAATCAAATATTTTGATTTTATAAAAAGCAAATTAAAAGATGAAGCTCCTAATAATATTATGCCCTATTATGAATTTTCTGACGGATATTTATACGATAACGATTTTGATTCAAATGATTTTTGTTTAGCCATGTCTAATGTGACTAATAAAATAATAATTGCTTATGAAAGAATTTTTAACGATGATTATGATGATTTTCAAACAAATGCGATTAAATCTTTAAATGCTTATTTAAAAAAATATGACAAAGCAAATAAAAAAATGTCTTGTTTTGAATTTCTGGAAATTATTTTTGCAAAAATTTTAAAAAAGAATCTTACTAACGAAGTATCTTTTACTATTTCTACATTATAAACAAATTTGTGACTTGTATTTCTTATCATTATATACTAGTTGTACAATTTTTTATTTCGATTATTTTTATCATGTTTATTAAGAGTTAAGATAATAAAAATTAAATTTTTCACGTTTTGATATCTTTTTTAATTATATTATATAATAATATTGAAAACAAAAGAAATTTTTCAATTGAGTATTGACAAAAATATAGATGTGTATTATACTTATTTAAAAGTAGAAACTTTCATTAAGGACATTAAGGAGGGGTTTTATGACAAGCACTATTGATATGAGAATGCTTAATACAATCTTTAATCAATATTTAAACGATGGAAAAAAAGAAGAATCTTTTGAAGACTATTTAAAAAGAAAGGGATTTGTTATAGAAAGAGAATCTGATTATCAATTTGATGAAAATATCAAAAAATCAAAATATATTGATTTATCACAAATTGTTTCAAATCCAAAGAAATATAAATCGTTTATTTCTTATATCGTCGCAATTGATTATATTACAGGCAAAATTTCTAACCAAAAAGAAATTGTCAAAACAATAAGATCAATAGCAGAGTCTGCGTCTTTAAATAATTCAACTTTAAATTTATCTGAATCTGATTCTACAGAAATTTATAACCATTATTTAAAAAATAATACTCACAAAATGAAAAAGATGACTCCAAAAAGAACTTTTTTATTAAAAAAAATTGGTATACCTACAATTGTGACTGCAATTATTTGTGCTGGAATTGGAGGTATAATTGCTGCTAGCAGTTTAGTTGCTGGTGCAATTCCATTTTTAACAGATAGTTTAATTTTAAATATTACATCATTAGCTGTTTTAGGAGCGTTAGCTGGAGCTATTATCACACCTATAGTAATTATTACAAAAAATAAATTAACTAAATTTTATTATGCTCATAAATATGGTACAAAAACTGATAACTTAAATAGAATTTTGAATTCGGACTTATCAAAACTTGCAGCTATAGAAAATTTAAATTTACCAATCAATGAATTATTTAAAAAATTCAAAAAGACAGAAGAAAAAATTAGAGCTACTGAACATTCAAAAAACCCATTTGTACGTTTGGCAAATTGGGCAAGAGAAAAAACAAATAGAAATCGTCTTCATGAAATAATAAATGTTCTTAGTGAAACAAACACAAGGATTAGATTAACTGAGGATTCTGATTCAAAATCTAAATTAAAAGCTTTTCAAAAATATTTAGTAAAACAAACAAAAAATTTAGAAGTATCACGAAAATATGCAGATATCTTAGTAAAAGCAAGATCAAACAACAAAAAGAATATTTCAAATTTAAAAAGTTCACACAAAGACAGTTTGGAAACTTTATATATTGATGCTCTTGGCAGAGCTAAAGATGAAGATTCTAAAATTGAAACTGAAATAGTCCATGATTTACATCCTAAAAAACCTACTGAAAAAACCCCAATAACACCAGTAATTAGTGATGAACAAGATTTTGTTAAAAAATATGGACATTTAACACTTGAAGAACTACAAAAACAACAAGCATCAAACTCAAATCCTTCTAATGATGGTTCTAATCAAATTCGCATAACTTCAGGAATAATACATGGTACAAAAAATAGACCAAGACGAACTTCAGGTATCATTCACGGTTTAAAAAATAAACCTGAAGAAGAAATATCTGAATCTGAAAGTAAGCAAAAAGGGTTTATTGAACAATATGGTGATTTACCTATTGAAGAACTAAATAAAAGATTTAAAGAAAACCCAGATTTAGAACAAGAAGAAACAAAGAAAACCAAAACTCCTACTCCTAAAAAATCAGATTCTGTTAAAAAAACATCTGATAGTAAAAAAGTAGATAAAGATAAAAAATCTGCTGATTCAACAAAGTCTGCAAAATCTGTAAAATCTGAAGAGACTTCTAAAAAGACATCTCATGACACCAAAGAAGATACAACAACTGAAAATATTGAAAAAGGAACTACCACAAAAAAATCTACTAAAACTAAAAAAGATGTTTCTGATACTGGGAAAACCGATTCTGATAAGAAAACAAAGAAAACAACTGATACAAACATAACAAGTGAAGATAAAAAATCAACTGAATCAGAAAA
This sequence comes from uncultured Clostridia bacterium, assembly GCA_944384445.1. GTDB lineage: Bacteria > Bacillota > Clostridia > Christensenellales > UBA1242 > Onthoplasma. Next base: position 40,841 of record CALWTL010000007.1, read on the forward strand.
AACAAAAAAATCAAACGTAAAAACATCTCAAGATTCAGAAGAAGATAAACTCATTAGAGAAATTGATGAAAAAATAAAAGCAGAAGCAACTGAAACTATTCAAAATGAACAAACTGCTCAAAACAATGCAAATAGCGATAAAAATTCTCCTAGTACAGATAGTAAATCTTTATTCGAAAAATTATTAGAAAATTTATCTGAAGAAGATCTTGAAGAAGAATATCCGCAAGATGTTTCACCATATGATACAGATGTAGCATACATGCAAGCTGCTGAACCAGCAGATTACGAATTAGATACAAAACCTAAAAAAACAGTAAAAAAAGGTAAAAAATTAATTATTGAAATTGATGGTGCATCATCTGATGATGTTAAAATCAGTGATGATCAACATAGTCAAAAAAAATAATAAAAAAATTGTGATAAATATCACAATTTTTTTTATTTCTATAAATTTTCTGTTTAATAATTTTTTGATTCAAGTTCAAAATAGCTTTGTGGGTGATTACATACTGGACAAACTTTAGGTGCAGATTTTCCAACATGTTTATGACCGCAATTTCTACATACCCAAACAGAAACTTCTTTTTTAACAAAACATTTTTTCTTAACAACATTTTCTAATAATGCGTTGTATCTAGCTTCATGTTCTGCCTCTATTTTTGCTACACCTTCAAACAATTTAGCAATTGCTAAAAATCCTTCTTTTTTTGCTGTAGCAGCAAATTCCTTATACATACTTGTCCACTCATAATTTTCACCAGATGCTGCATCTTTTAAATTTGCAATAGTATCTGGGACATCTCCATCATGTAAAAGTTTAAACCACATTTTAGCATGCTCTTTTTCATTATTTGCTGTAATTTCAAAAATTTCAGCAATTTGTTCATATCCTTCTTTTTTTGCTTTGCTTGCATAATAAGTATATTTATTTCTTGCTTGACTTTCTCCTGCAAAAGCTGCCATTAAATTTTGTTCAGTCTTTGAACCTTTTAATTCCATATTTCCTCCTAAATATATAATAAATTGACGTAAATTATACGTATTTTTTAACTTTTCAATTATATATGATCTCATATATAATTTTTATTATTATACAATATATTTTTTTAAAAATCAAATAATTTATTTGTTAATTTTTCATTTTTTATGATTATTCAATGATTTAACATTCCTAATTTAAAATTCTCTTACATTATTTATTTCGTTCTTTTTTCCTAATCATACCTCTTTCTCTTCCATTATTACTTGGTATATAATATATTTTATCTTTTAATTTATTTGGCAAATATTGTTGTTTAACATATCCTCCGAAATCATGTGGATATTTATATTTTGGTGGATTCTGTACATCATAATGATAATTTTTTAAATGTTCTGGAATATTATCATCTGGATTAAATTCTGCGTCATATTTTGCTTTGTTTAATGCTACTACTACACTATTAGATTTTTCTGCTTCACATACATATATAATTGCATGAGCTAATGGTATATTTCCTTCAGGCATTCCTAGATTTTTTACTGCATTCATTGCTACCATCGCCAATAAAGCCGCATTACTATCTGCCATTCCGACATCTTCACTAGCATGTGCTATTAATCTTCTACAAATTAGCAATGGATCACACCCTGCCAATATTAAACGTTCAGCATAATACAGTGCAGCATCTGCATCACTTCCTCGTAAACTTTTACAAAAAGCACTTAACATATCATAGTATAAATTTTCATCGACAGAAATAACAGGCTGCTGAATACACTGACTAGCCACTAATTTATTTATATGAATTGAATTATCACTGCTTAAAGGTGTAGTAGTGACAGCAAGTTCTAAAGCATTATATGCAGAACGTAAATCTCCATTTGAAAACATAGCAAAATGGCTAATTGCGTCACTATCAATTTTAATATTCAATCTCCCATATCCTCTTTCCCTATCTTTAATCGCATGAATTAGTGCATCTTTTATATCTTGGACGTCTAATGGTAAAAATTTAAATACTCTACATCTGCTCACTATTGCAGGTGTCATACTAATATGTGGATTTTCAGTTGTAGTACCTATAAAAGTTATGTATCCTCTCTCAACCGCTTCCAAAACTGAATCACTTTGTGCTTTATTCCATCTATGGCATTCATCAAGAATTAGTATTGTGCTTTTGCCAGTTAATTCAAAATTAGAACGTGCGTTATCAATCACTTTTTTAGCTTCTGCAACTCCACTTGATACTGCATTTAATTTTTTATATTCCAAATTTAGTGAATCTGCAACAATATAAGCAAGTGTAGTTTTACCGACACCTGGAGGACCGTAAAAAATACAACTTCCTAATCTATTGACCATGAGTGCACGTCTTATCAAACTATCTTTACCAACAATATGCTTTTGCCCTACAAATTCATCTAAATTTCTAGCACGCATTCTCTCAGCAAGTGGTATAAAATTTATATTCATTTCATCATTAATACTAGACATACATAAATTATAACAAAAAAAATTGTTTTTTCAAAATGTTTCTTCCACTTTGATTTTTTTTATTTTATTATTGACTTTATATATAAGAACAAACGGTATTCTGTACTTATTTGCTTTTATAATAATCTCTTTATCTGAAATATTTATGTTTAAAATATTTTTTATCACATTAATATATTTATTTAAAATTCTACTTGAATTCAATCTAAATGTATTATTAATCATATCTAACAATGCTAACTGCTTAAGGTTTTCAATATCTAAATAATCAGATTCAATTTTTATATTAAAATATTTATAGATTAATTTAGCATCAAAATAAAATTTGCATTCTCCTAAACATGTAAAATATAAATAATTTTTGTAATAATGTACATTTTTTACATTTTTTAATATGAACATATTTGCATTTATATCTATATATACCATATCTTTTACCACGATAAATTTTAAATTGTCAATTTTGATTCTATGGTTTGACTTTGAATAAAATATTATCCCCTGCTTAATCAATTTTAGTTTTGGAAAAATTTTATATCTAGTTCGTTTTATACTACATAAATACAAGACTATAATAAAAACAATTGTATATAACATTATTATTAATAACATTGTATCAATTTTTTCCAATTGGTTAAAATTAAAAACAAATACGTTTGACAATTTTTGTTTAGTTTAATAAAATTATTTTAAATTTAAAGGGGGATAAATATGAAAGCAAAAATAGGTATTAATGGATTTGGTAGAATCGGACGTTTAATTTTACGTGCTAGTATTGGTCGTGACGATGTTGAAGTCGTTGCCATAAATGATCCATTTTTAACTCCTGATTATGCATGTTATTTATATAAATATGATACTGTACATGGAAAAGCAAATTCTGAACTAAAAGTATCAAATGGAGGTTTAAAATTAAATAAAAAATCAATTGCCTTTTTTGCAGAAAAAGAGCCTAATTTAATAGACTGGAAATCTGCAGGTGCAGAATATATAATTGAATGTACTGGTAAATTTACTAAAGCAGAAGATGCTATGCTTCATCTTAAAGGAGGTGCTAAAAAAGTTATTATAAGTGCTCCTGGGAAAAATTGTCCAACATTCGTTTGTGGAGTAAATGAACAAAATTACACTTCTGATATGACTGTTGTATCAAACGCATCATGTACTACAAATTGTCTTGCTCCACTTGTTAAAGTTATTGATGAAGTTTATGGAATTGAAGAAGGTTTAATGAGTACCATACACTCAACTACAGCTACTCAATTAACAGTTGATGGTATATCTAAAAAAGATTGGCGTGGTGGACGTGCAGCAAGTGCAAATATTATTCCTAGTAGTACAGGTGCAGCTAAAGCTGTAGGAGAAGTTCTACCTCACTTGAAAGGTAAATTAACAGGTATGAGTTTTCGTGTACCAACAATAAATGTAAGTGTTGTAGATTTAACCGCAAAATTAAAGAAACCTACAACCTATGAACATATATGCAAGACTATGAAAAAATACAGCAAAGATATCATACCTAATGTACTTGGATATACCGATGAACCTGTAGTATCAAGCGATTTTATTGGCGATAGTCACACTTGCATTTTTGATGAAAAAGCTGGTATCATGATTAGTCCAACATTTGTTAAACTCGTGGCATGGTATGATAATGAATGGGGATATTCTAACAAGTGCTTAGATTTGGCTAGTCATATGAAATCTGTTGATTTGAAAATGAATAAAAATTAAAAATTTTTATAATTTTTATAAAACTGCAAACTGCAGTTTTCTTTTTATATTTTTATACAAATTTATTTTACAATAAATTATTTATTAGTTAATATAATAATGTTGTTATACAAAAGAAAAATGAATAAATGTAGACTATCCAATAAGGTATTAGATAGTTTTGAAATATTTTTGCTTGTGCTGATAGTTTCAGCAATTTCTTTTTATACAGTCTTATAAAAGTTTTTATTTAAATTTAATGCAACTATATCAATAGTAATAGGAATAATCAGTTTGATTTCTGCAATGTTTACGATTATTATAGAAAACATAAAAGATAAACGCAAAAAATTAAAATATGAAAAAACTATAAAAGATTATAAACCTAATGATTATATTCCACAAATGTGATTGTTATTATTTGTATTTTTATATTTATCATTTATTATTACAGGGTTTTCGAAAATTTATAATATAAATATTGACAAAACAAATACAACTTCTATTAATATTAGTCTTTATTCACTTATTTTTGTAGTATATACTTTTATTTTACCCACTTATAAAAAAGAAATAAAAAAATTAGAATTTAATATTGATAAGAAAATAAAAAGAGCCAAATCAAAAAAAGATATTAAAATAGTTTCTTTTTATCAGAGTGAAATCTATTATTTAAAAATTAAATTAAACAAATTAACAATGAACATTATCATAAACAGTTTTTTATTTATATTTGCAATTATAACAAATTTTGATTTTTTATTTCAACATCTTGCTTTTATAAGCTTATGTTCAATAATGTTTAGTTTATATAATGTTGTAAATATTATGTTCGAAGTAAAAAGACTATATAATTTTGACCTTAAAAATTATGAGAAAAAAGCAGAAAAACAATTAGAATATATTACTAAAAAAGAATTATCAGATAATTGAATAATTTTTCAAAAACCCTTTATAAAGAATAATTTTATTTTGCAATTTCAAAAAATCAATAGGTTTTATGATTTTAGGTAAATTATCAGCATTTTCTATTCCTAAATAAACTAAACATGCTCTAACAAACTGAGAACAATAATATCTATGAACTGCTTCATGATTTTTTTTAAAACAAGCGTATATTACACCTAAATAATTATATTTAAATTGTATTTTATTTTCTGATAAATAATTAATCATAAATTTTATTTTATCATACTGTTCATCTGTTATCTTTAATTCTAAAACCATAGCTTTAGTTTTTGTAAAGCGTTTAAATGTTCCAATGTTTCTCCCCTCTTGTACAAATCCTCCTATAAATGGATTGTATGGATTAAGACGCCCAAATGAATACATTTTGTCTAAAGTTGGACTAAGTGAAATTGATGCATGATTATATTCAGCACCTGTAAAAAACTTCAATGCTCTCGAAAACATTGTACCTGTTTGACTTAATATAATATATATGCTTCTTTCATTCATAGTTTAATTAATATACTATTTAATTATATCACATATTCATAACTTTACAAACCTTTTTCAAACATTTGTCAAGTTTAAATATTTTGTTTATAATAAGATAATGAAAAATTTTGAATTAATTGAACATCCATTTAATCCCATTTTTGATGAAAATAGTAAAATATTAATACTTGGCAGTATGCCATCAGAAAAATCACGCTTGGCAAATATTTATTATGGAAATCCTCATAATAGATTTTGGAAAATTATATCTACCATTTTAAATGCACCCTACCCTAAAACAAATCAAGATAAAATAAAATTAGTAAAAGATAACAAAATAGCTTTATGGGATGTTTTATATTCTTGCGAAATAATTGGTTCTAGTGATTCAAGTATTAAAAATGCTAAAGTAAATGATTTTAATATAATAACTAGCAAAGCAAAAATTAAAGCAGTATTTACTTTAGGTTATACTGCAACAAAACTATACCAAAAATTCACAGGTAAAAATTCAATTTATTTACCAAGCACTAGTCCTGCAAATTGTGCAATGTCTGATGAAATGTTAATCATTGCATATAAAAAAATTTTAAAATATTTAAATTAGGATAAATATTTTAAATACAAAAATTATTAATATATAATTAAAATTTTATAAAATCTCTTGTCAAAATATTTTTTTTATGTTATATTATAAAAGTACAAGCATTATTTTAATATTATAAAACTAATATTAATGTTTTCAATGCTCACACAATTATATAAGATTATATTTACTCAATAAATTTTATAAATCAATAAAAAAATATTATGGAGGTTTGGCTGAGCGGTCTAAAGCAGTGGTCTTGAAAACCACCGATGTGAAAGCATCCTGGGGTTCGAATCCCTAAGCCTCCGCCAATCGTGAGCAATCCGAACCCTTTGGGTTTGATTGCTCCTTTTTATTTTCTATGTATTCAATTTCTTGTGATATATCTGGCTTTTCGCTTATCTTTAATTGTTTACTTTTATCGTTTGTAATATTAAAATAAATTTCACAATGGTCATCATATAAAACAATTCTATTTACAAACATATCAATCAGTCTTTGTTTTGCATTTTCAAGAGAATAATCTAAATCTTTAAAAGACTTCAAATATTCATATATAAGTTCTTCACTTAATGGTTTAATTGTTAGCATTTGTCTGCTAGCAATTTTTTCTTTTATTTCTCGTATTCTTACTTCAAGTTCTTTCATTCTATCGTTTGTTGTGTCGTTAAAAATTCCATTTTCAAGAGCAGTTAAAATGTTCTTCAATTTTTTGTTATTGTCTTGAAGTTCTTTATTTAGACTTTCTAAAATTGTATCTTTTTCAATGCTTTTGTTATATGTATCAGCCAATACTTTACTTATACTTTTTAAGTTTGTATGTTGCATAAATTCCTGTGTTGCAGACAAAACTATTTCTTCTATGTAATTTTTAGAAACAGATTTTTTATCACATTCAGATTTATTCTTCTTTTTTGTAAAGCATTTGTAATAATTATAAATTGTGCCAAGTTTACCTTTTCCACTATCTCCGGTCATTAAACTACCACATTTGCCACAAATTAACTTGCCACT
>CALWTL010000008.1 GCA_944384445.1 uncultured Clostridia bacterium
AAATGAAAATTAAATTATTTGACTTTTTTATTTTTTTAATATAATATAAATTATATGAAAATAAAAATAAACACAATCTTGAATCTTTGGTTAGATACATAAATTAGCTATATGTATAGTTTTTGTTTTATTAATAATTTTATAAATACTGTCATATAGCTTTAATTTTATATGACAGTATTTTTTTAGGAGCAGTTATGATAATGAATTTAAAAATTCTATCTTTATCAAATATTAAGTTTTTAACAGTGATTGAAAATTATTGGCAAAAGAAGTGATCTTTATATAGTTTTAAATATTTTTAATAATTTTTATTTTTAATAATTTTTTATGAGTTTTTTTAATTATTTGCAATAAAATTTAATTTTAGTTAGAATAAAGAAGGAGTATATATGAAAAATATTATTTTGACAGGGGATAGACCAACAGGTAAATTACATTTGGGTCATTATGTTGGTAGCCTAAAAAGAAGAATTGAACTACAAAATAAAGGTAATTATGATAAATTTTATATTATGCTAGCAGATTCGCAAGCATTAACTGATAATTTTGGTAATGTACAAAAAGTAAGAGATAATGTTATACAAGTAATGTTAGATTATTTGGCTGTGGGTTTAGATCCAGCAAAGGTGACATTTTTTATTCAAAGTGAAGTAAATGAATTAACCGAATTTACATTTTATTATATGAATTTAGTCACATTGTCAAGATTGGAAAGAAATCCTACTGTTAAAGAAGAATTAAAGCAAAAAGATTTTAACAATTCTATTCCTATGGGATTTTTGACTTATCCTGTAAGTCAAGCAGCAGATATAACAGCATTTAATGCGAATATTATTCCTGTCGGAGATGACCAATTACCAATGATTGAACAAACAAGAGAAATTGTGCGAACTTTTAATAATTTATATGGGGATACTTTGGTTGAACCTAAAGCGGTTTTACCAGAAAATGAAAATTCATATCGTTTGGTTGGTATAGATGGTAAAGCAAAGATGAGCAAAAGCCTTAATAATTGTATTTACTTATCAGATGAACCAGAAGTTATAAAGCAGAAAGTATTTTCAATGTTCACAGACCCTGACCATATTCATGTCTCAGATCCGGGGAAAGTAGAAGGTAATACAGTTTTTACTTATCTTGATGTATTTTCTCGCCCTGAACATTTTCAAAAATATCTTCCAGAATATAAATCATTAGATGAATTAAAAGCTCATTACAAACTCGGGGGCTTAGGAGATATGAAAATAAAAAAATTTTTAAACGAAATATTACAAGAATTAATTACTCCTATTCGTGAAAAAAGAAAAGAGTTTGAAAAACAGCAAGATAAAATAATGAAGATACTGTACAATGGGACAATGGAAGCAAAAAAAGTTGCTCATGAAAATTTGCTAAAATTAAAAACTAATATGGGAATTAATTATTTTAATTAATTTTTATTTTAATGATTTTAACAGTAATGATTTTGTTTACTTTTAATATTTAATTTGATAATATTATACAAATGATAGAATGTGTATATAATTATGAATTAGAAGATAATTTGGCGGCTACCAAATATTTATTTAAATATAAAAATAGAAAAAAAACTGGTATCGTTAATTTATTAGTTATAATGGTATCTATTATAGGAATAATGGTATCAATCGGTGGAATTATTGAGAAAAAAAGTTATTGGACAATTGGCATTGCTACAATTATTTTGATTGTTGGATATTTTATGGTTGATTATGTTTCACTCTGGTTTAATCAAAGAAAACAAAAAAAATTTTTCCTTTCATCTGATTTAAGTAAGGTTTCAAAAGTAAAAGTTGTTTATGATAATGATAAGATTAGTGAAATTTTTTTAATCAAAGAAAAAGTTTTAGGTACAAATACTTATTATGTAAAAGATTTATCTAGTATTAAAATTCAAAATGATTATATATTTTTTACATTTAATGAAAATAATGTAGTATTACTAAAAAAACAGTGTATGAACAATAAAATCTTTTTAGAATTCATGAAATTGCGAGAAATTTTAACAAATAAATATGAAAAAGTCAAAAAAAAGAAAAAATAATTGACTTTTTTTTTAAATTTGCACATAATCATAATATCTAACGTTTTCTTAGTTAGTGATAAAAGGGGGTAAAATGACAAAAGAAATCGTAAATGAGCAACCAGTTGAAACTCAACAAGTTCAAACTGTCGCTCAACCAAAGTCGGAGAGAAATCATGCTATTGAATTTTGGCGTTTCTTCTTCGCTATTGCAATTCTCGGCTATCATATTGGTACGATATTGGCTCCTCGCACTATGGCAGGAATCATTGAAGCATCAACTTGGATGGCTGGGGCAGGTGAAATTTTATTTGTTTTCACCTTAACAGCTGGCTATTTCTTGGTTAAACATTTCAAAAGATTACAAGCTAATCCTGAATATGCTACAAGAAAGGCGGGCAGTCGTGCTTGGGAATACCTTTGGGGTAGAATCAAAGCATTGCTTCCTGTACTTGCTTTAGGTATTATTTTGGGAGTAATAGCAGTGGCAATCTTCCAAGATAGCAGTTTTGCTGTTGCTATCAACTCTGTATTTAACGGATTATGGGAATTTTTAGGTCTATATTCTGCTGGATATCCTGCAGCATATAACCAAGCTAATGGTGCTATGTGGTTTATCTCAGGTTTATTAATTTGCTCATATATTATCTACTGGGCAATGTGTAAAAATGAAGATGTATTCGCAGGCTTTATAGCTCCATTCTTGTTCGTCTTCTTAGGTGGATGGTGGGCTTGGAACGGTACGCGTGCTTCACAAGCTGCATTCTCAACATTAGGTGAACAATATTCTACAAATCCATCTGTCACAGGTTCTGCTGTTAGTACAGGAGTGATAGGATTTAACAACGGATTGTTGTTCGTTCTTATAGGTATGTGTGGTGGAGTTCTAATCTACTATGCAGTTGAAAAATTGAAAAAATTAAATTATAATGTAGGTTCAAAAATATTTTTGACAATTTTATACTTGTTAGTGGCTGTACTTGTTGTAATGTTTACAATTCAACCAGATTGGCTTGCAGGTGAATTTATCATCAACAATTCAGACAAAATTGTCACAGCTAACAATTGGACATACAGGACAACCATTCATTTATTATGCATCATTTTAGTCACATTAACATTGTTAGGGAAAGACTATATAACTCAATTATTAAACAATAAATATACTGCAAAAGTAATAGATTATCTAGGTGGTTCTGCTCTTTATATCTATATGCTTCATATGCCATTTATCTATTTCTATGTTGAAATTAGAGGAAAGGCTCCAGCTACGCCATATTCTTGGGCTGAAGTATTCTGGGTAGTGACAGCTATATCAGTGGTATTAGGTTGCATTGTTAAATTCTTAATGGATAAATTTGTTATTAGAAAGAATAAAACAGTTAGAACACCAGTTTTAGCTACTAATGATGGTGAAACCACAACTGAAAAAGTTGAAGATAAAAATGATTTAAAAGTCGAAGAAGTAGAAGTTAAAGAAGAAGTTAAACCAAAGAAAAAGTCAACTCCTAAAACTGTTTCAGCACGTAGTACAACAACTAAAACTGCTCCTAAAGAAGTAAGTTCAACTAAAGTTGCTCCTAAACAAGAAGGTTCAACTAAAGTTGCTTCTAAACAATCAGGCGCATCTAAAGTTGCTACAAAAAAAGAAACAGTGAAAACTAGTGTAAAACCTACTACTAGCAAAAAAGTTGCTAGTACACCTGTTAAAAACGCTAGTCAAAAGAAAACAACTACTAAGAAAACTAAATAATCTATAATGATTATTAAAACAAGCATTAATTAATTTTGATGCTTGTTTTTTTATAAAATTTTATATTAATAAATGAGATTCATAAATATAAAATTAAATTTTTAAAATTAAAAAAATAATGAATGTTCAAATGTATTTATAGCAATTTAATTACAAATTAAAAGTTAGTCTTTGTAAATTATAGAATTAAAATTAGTTGTTTATTTTATTAAAAATATGATAAACTATTAATATAAAAATAGGGGTGGAAAATGAAAGTTATAAGTGCTATAGATGCAGCGAAACTCATTAAATCTAATTATACAGTAGGGGTTAGTGGTTCAGGAGGAAGTGGTTCACCAGAGTCAATTTTAAAAGCAATTTTAAATCGCTATAAAAAAACAAAATTTCCCAAAAATATAACTGTCACAGCAGGAATATCTCCAGGAAATTTAACTTATGACGATGTTGGAATGAATTGTTTGTCTGAGCCAGGATTGGTTGGTAAAGCAATTTGTGCTCATTTAGGAATGGGTAAAAAATTTGGTGTTGCTATAGGAGAAAATCAATTCCCAGCATTTGGCATACCTTTGGGAGTCTACACACATCTATTGCGAGCTATTGCAGGCAAAAAGCCTGGAGTGCTAACTCATGTGGGTTTAAATACTTTTGTAGACCCAAGAATTGAAGGTGCTTGCGAAAATGAAAAGGCAAAACAATTAGAACCTATTGTTGAATTAATCAATATAGGTGGAGAAGAAAAATTATTTTATAAATCTTTTCCTATTAATGTTTCTATTATTAAAGCAACATATTCAGATACGAAAGGAAACTTATCGTTAGAATGGGAACCTATTATCGGAGAACAATTTCAGTTAGCAGCTGCTGCACATAATTCAGGTGGAATAGTGATTGCAGAAGTAGAAAAAATAGTTGAATATGGATCGCTTAAAGCAAAAGATGTATTAATTCCTGAACGATTAGTGGATTTTGTTATTGTTTCTAAACCAGATAAATCTTTAGGAGAATATAATGTACCTAAGCATATTCCTGGACTTGTTGGCAAAAAGAGAATTGAATTGAGTGAAATTAAACCAGTCGAAATGAGTGAAAGAAAAATTTGTGCTAGACGTGCGATGATGGAATTAAACAAAGGTGTACTTGTAAATTTGGGAGTCGGTATGCCAGAATTAGTTGCTAATGTACTAAATGAAGAAGAAAGTATTTCTGATATGACTTTATCAATTGAGACAGGAATTACTGGGGGAGTAGCTCAAAATGGTGTGACCTTTGGTGTCGCCTATAATGCAGATTCAATTATTGCAGATGCTGACATGTTTGATTTGTATGACGGTGGAGTGCTTGATTGTGCAGTGTTGGGATTAGCTGAAGTGGACAAAGAAGGAAATGTAAATGTATCTAAATTTGGAAAACGAGTGACTGGTCCAGGAGGATTTATAAATATTACGCAAAATACTCACAAAATTATTTTTATGGGTACATTTACTTCAAGTGGATTAGATATTAAAGTAAATAATAAAGGTCTCAAAATTGTAAATGAAGGCAAAGCAAAAAAATTTGTTAATAAAGTGCAACAAATTACATTTTCAGCTAAAAATGCAATTAAAAATAATCAAGATATCACTTATGTGACTGAACGTGCGGTGTTTAAATTGACTAAAAAGGGAATCGAATTAATAGAAATTGCACCAAATATTGATTTGGAAAAAGATATTTTAGCCAACATGGAATTTAAGCATATCATTTGCAAAAATTTAAAAATTATAAATAAAAAAATCTTTATTCCTAAAAAAATGGGATATAAATTAAAATAAAATTTTGAATATTAAAATTATAGTTATTAATAAAAAATTGGCATTCTAGAAAAATCTAGAGTGCTAATTTTTATAAAAAACTACGTTGTTGATTAAATGCACAGCAATTATTTCTATCACCATTTTGATTATAAGCTCCTAGTGCTAGCAACAGTAAAAGTAGGAATGTAGTATTGTTTGCTAGGTTGGTGTTTGTCGCTTGTGCAATAATAGCAATTAATATTGCGAATAATATGTAAAATGCATTGTTCATTTTCTTGCTCCTTATATATTTTATTTCGTTTATTTTATTTATTCGTCAAAATATGATATTGTGAAAGATTTTCTAATTATTTGATATTTGATATTCTTTTATTATGAATAATGAACCTAAATTGGATTGTAAAGAAGAAATTACGTTGCGTCATTATATGCCAAATAAAAATGATTTGAAAAATTTGACTAGTTTTTTTTATGCATTTAGTGATGATACAAGATTGAAAATTATTATACTATTGACAATCAAACCTTTATGTGTAAGTGATATATCATTAATTTTGTCTCAAAATCAGACGACAATTAGCCACCAACTAAAAATATTAAAATCTATTGATATTGTATCATCTGATAGAAATGGCAAAAATATTATATATTACATAAAAAATCCAAATATTGAATCTGTTTTAAATGCAACAGTCGATTGTATATAACTTAAAAAAATTTTTATATAGAATAAATAATAATTTACATAAATTATTTATATAATTAATTAAAAATACGTATATTTGATAAATATATTTATCAAATTTTATTCATTTGCATACAATGAAATATGAAGATAATTTGTGTGGCAGGTGGCAGTTATAAATCTTTTTACTTAAACTATTTTATAAAGTTAAATAAGTGTGATTTATTAGTTTTTAATTTTGGAATAATTTATGATTATGACATTTGTCAAGAATTGTTAAAACAATCTATTGTCACTAAAGAATTAATGAGTTTATCTAACAAACTAAAAACTATAGTTGTAGCTGGAATAAATGTTATTTCAAAAGATAAAAATACTAAAGCAATAATTGTTTGTGATGGAGAAAAAATTAATATTGTAGATGCAAAAATAGGAGCAAAAATATTTATTAAAGGAAAATGCTTTGTTGTTGGAGCAGAAAATACTAATTACAAAAATTATAATAAAATTGTTTTATCAAAAAAACGAATATATCCAATACTTAGTCATTGTTCTAAACGAAAGATTTATTTATTTTGTGACAATTTTGGTGTTTGCATAATTGAAAATGGCATTTTAAAAAGAAAATTTAACAAATTTTCTAAATTTATTTTGAAATAAATTTAACCTATGATATAATTATTTCAACTAATACTAATTGGATATTTTAATTTTGGAGACAATGATGAAAAAAACTATTAGAGATATTGACGTTAGTGGTAAAAGAGTATTCGTTAGAGTAGATTATAATGTACCAATGAACGCCGAATTGAAAATCGTAGACGATACTCGAATCACTGCAACTCTACCAACTATTAATTATTTAATTGAGCATAATGCAAAAGTTATATTGTGCTCACACTTGGGAAGGCCAAATGGTCAAATAGACCCAAAATTATCTCTTCGTCCTGTGCTCGCCAGATTATCAAAACTTTTAGATAGACCTGTATCTTTTGCCGAAGACATATTAGATAAATCTACTATTGAAATGGTAAATAAAATGAATGATGGCGATGTCTTGATGCTTGAGAACATTAGATTTTATAAAGAAGAAGATAAAAATGACGAAAAATTTGCAAAATATCTTGCTGGACTAGCAGATATATTTGTCTTAGAAGCTTTTGCAACTGCACACAGAAAACATGCTTCTACATATGGTATAGCAAAATTATTACCATCTGCTGTTGGCTTTTTGGTAGAACAAGAATTAATGATTTTTGATAAAGTTTTGAATAATCCAGATCACCCATTTGTTGCGATTTTAGGTGGAGCAAAAGTTGCTGATAAACTTCCTGTAATTCAAAATTTACTTGATAAAGTTGATACAGTTTTGATTGGTGGCGGTATGGCATACACTTTTATTAAAGCAATTGGTGGAAATGTTGGTATGTCGATAGTCGATAATTCAAAAATAGAACTTGCTAATGAAATTTTAGATAAGGCAAAAGAAAAGGGTGTTAAAATCATACTTCCAATAGATAATGTTGGAGCTAAAGAATTTAGTGAAGATGCAGAAGTTAAACTGTTCAATAGTGGTTTCTTTGCTGATGACTATCAAGGTATGGATATTGGTCCAAAGACTATTAAAACATTTAAAAAAGTTATAAAAAAAGCTAAAACAATAGTATGGAATGGACCTTTAGGCGTTTATGAATATGAAAAATTCAAAAAAGGTACTAACAAAATTGCTAAATATGTAGCTAAAAGTAAGTCAATATCTGTTATTGGTGGCGGTGATAGTATTGCTGCAATTCAGTCTTTAGGTGTTGCTAAAAAAGTGACACATTTATCAACTGGCGGAGGTGCTTCTTTAATGCTTTTGCAAGGTAAAAAATTGCCATGTGTAGAAGTTATAGAAGACATTTAGGGGTGTTATGCGAAAATTAATAGTCGCAAATTACAAAATGAATGGTGACAAAAAACTATTCAAACAAATTGTGAAAAAAATAAATAAGATAAAATTAAGGGACACAAAAGTTGTTTTGTGTCCACCTTTTATTTATCTCAATGAATTTAAAATAAAAAATAATATAGTATCAATTGGTAGTCAAGATATAACAAATGATGAAAATTCAAAATCTACTGGTCAAATTAGTGCAAAAATGTTATTAGAACATGATGTAAAATATGTTATAGTTGGGCATAGTGAGCGAAGAAAAATTGGAGAAAATGACAAATTAATAAACCAGAAAATTAATGTCTGTTTAAA
The DNA here is from genome assembly GCA_944384445.1 of uncultured Clostridia bacterium. Taxonomy (GTDB): domain Bacteria; phylum Bacillota; class Clostridia; order Christensenellales; family UBA1242; genus Onthoplasma. Next base: position 8,527 of record CALWTL010000008.1, read on the forward strand.
TAATTTTTTGATGCCTATAATATGTGTAGGGGAAGAAAAAAAGACTGACAAACTTGACATTGTTTTATCACAAATTAAAAATGCATTGGATTCAATTAATAAAAATTTTGTTCCAATAATTGCTTATGAACCAGTTTGGTCAATAGGAACTGGCAAACTGCCATCTATTAATAGAATAGACAAAATGATTGATATGATTAAGTCATTTTTAAAAACTATTGGATATAATGAATCTTTAGTTTTATACGGTGGAAGTGTTGGATTGGATAATTATAAAGAAATAATTAAATCAAAAATAGATGGCTTACTGTTGGGCGGAGTTTCACTGCGAATTGATAAATTTATAAAAATATTAAAAGGAATTGACAATGAGTAAAAAAGGCATTTTGATGATTTTAGACGGATATGGGGAAGGCAAATCAGGTCCATATAATGCAGTACAAAATGCTTGCACTCCAACTTTAGATAAGATAAAAGAAAAAAACATTTCTTTATTAAAGACAGATGGTGAATCAGTAGGATTATTCAGTGGTGAACTAGGTGGAAGTGAAGTTGGACATACAACGATTGGTGCGGGAAGAATTGTTTTATCTACTGCAAAAAAAATTCATGACGATATAAATTCTGGTGTGTTTCAAAAAAATATTAAATTATTAAAAAAAATAGAAAGCTTGAAAAAAAATAATGGCAATCTTCATTTGATTGGTTTAATGAGTGATAAAAATATTCATAGTGATATTAATCATGCTTATGAAATAATAAAATTATTTAATAAAAAAGCAAAAAATATTTTTATTCACTTTATTACTGATGGAAGAGATTCGGGTGGACATGAGAGTTTAAAGTATCTAAAAGAGATGAAAAAACATATAATGAAAACTCACAATGCAGAAATAGCAACTGTTATGGGACGTTTTTATGCTATGGATAGAGAAAATAACTTAGATAGGACTGATTTAGCCATTAAAACTATATTTAATTTAGATAATGAAAAATCAAATTTGACAAGTGAAGATATAGAAGATTATTTAGGCAAAGAACATCAATTAGGAATAAGCGATGAATATATTTATCCGATACACATTGATACAAAATCTGATTCTTCAATAAAGAAAAATGATTTAATTTTTTTCTTTAATTTTAGAGAAGATAGGTTAAGACAAATTGTTTTTGAAACTGCAAAACTCAATAATAATATAATAACAATGTCAAAAGTAAAAACTGCAAAGACTACAGTTTTATACAATCCGCAAATAATTAAAAATACTTTAAGCGAATATTTATCTAAACAAGGTAAAACTCAAATTAAAATAAGTGAGACTACAAAATATGCACATGTCACATATTTCTTAAATGGTGGAAACGAAACTGCTTTTCCACATGAAGACAGGGTGCATATCCCTACTATAAAAGTTGATAATTTTAGCAAAACACCTAAGATGAGAGCTAATGAAATAACAAAAGAAATAATAAATGCAATTGATAAAAATTATGATGCAATAATTGTAAATTATTCTAATTCTGATATGTTAGGTCATACAGGAGATTATACTGCAACTGTTCAAGCTCTTGAATATCTTGATAAATGTGTGAAAAAAGTTATTAATTATTCTCTAAAATCAGATTATTTTGTTTTGATTACTGCTGACCATGGTAATTGTGAATTAATGCGGACAGATTTAGGCGAACCACATACAGCACATACTTTTAATCGTGTTTTTTGTTCAATTATAGAAAAAGATAAAGATTATAAATTAAAAAAATATGGTGAATTAAAAGATGTTGCACCTACATTTTTAGATTTAATGGAATTAAAACCTAATAAAAGTTTTACTGGACATAGTTTGATACTTTAATCATATTGACAATTAATAATCTTTTTGATAAAATTAAAATGACTTTATTTATTATTTAAAAAAAAATTTATTTATAAGGAAATTTTATGATAAAAAGTTATTATTATCAATTCATTAATTTTATACAAGAAATGAACACAGGTTGGTTTATTACTATTTGGCTTATGCTTGTCGTTGCAATATTATTATCAATTATGACTTTTTTTAAAGAAAATAGCAAAGCGAATAAAAAATTTGTGAAAGTCAGTATGCTAATATTAGCACTACTTTTATTTGCACTTTTAGTGTGGTTAACTTACATTAGAAAATAATTAAAAATACTTGAAAATAATAGTTGTTTATGTTATAATAATTTAGCATTTGGAGGATATATGAATTTTTTATTAGCAACTGTTCCTGCATGGATGAGTAAAACTTTTCCTATATTTGAACGTATATGTTTAATTTTATTAGCATTTTTTGCGTTAGTTTTAATAGTATTAGTATTTATGCAAATAACTGGTGGAAGCAATACGAATAACGTAATTACAGGTAATCAAGACAGTTATTATGCTCAAAATAAATCTGGTTCCAGAGAAGGAAGAATTACAAGATTGATTTATATTACTGTAGGGTTAATTGCATTTTTTAGTATTTTATATTTTGTATTTATGAAAATTCCTACATTATATTAATTTAATATATAAATATTTTAATCAATAGCGGATATTTAAATGAAAATTGCATTTTAAATATCCGTTTTTTTATTCATATGATTTGTTATTTATTAAATAAATTGATAAAATATAAATATGGATATTGTAAAATTAATTAGAGATAATAAGTTGATATATTTAAAATTAGATTCTTTGAGCAAATCATTATCAAATTTAACAGGAGAAGCTGTAGTTGATTTAAAAAATGAAATTAATTCTCTCATTCATGATGGGACACTTTTTTTAGATGAGCAAAATAAAATATCTATTTCTGCAGATAAAGGGTATTTTAAAGCAAAAATAACTTTAAATAGAAAAGGATATGGTTTTGCTAGCATAGACGGATACCCAGATTTTTTCATACCAGCATTTGCTATAAATGGGGCTTATGATGGAGATGATTGTTTAGTTGAAATTATTAATAGAAAAAGTGATGATGAAATTGAAGGAAAAGTGGTTAGAGTATTAAGACATAATACAACTCATATTGTAGGAACTTTTATTGTAGGGAAAAATAAAAATGTCGTTTTCCCAGACGATACTAAACTTCCACAAATTAGAATTTTTAAAAATGACAGTAAAAATGCAAAAAATAACGAAAAAGTCTGGGTCGAACTTGACATGAATACAATGGATAGTAAAGATGTCCGTGGTAAAGTAATTGAAATTTTAGGGCTTGCAAATTCGCCAAAAGCTGAACAATTATCAATAATTAGGTCATTTAACTTGATTGAACAATTTGACCCCAATACTTTAAAAGAAGCACGAGCAATCTCTAACTATGTGGAAAAAGATAAATATAAAAATAGAGAAGATTTTACTCAACAGCGGGTAATTACAATTGATGGTGAAGATGCTAGAGATTTTGATGATGCTATAGCTGTAGAAAAAATAGAAAATAATGGTTATAGATTATTTGTTCACATTGCAGATGTCAGCAATTATGTAAAAGAAAATTCATATTTAGATAAAGAAGCTTATAAACGTGGTACCAGTGTTTATTTTTCTAATCAAGTAATTCCAATGCTACCAAAAGAACTATCAAATGGTATATGTTCATTGAGTGAGGGAGAAAATAGATTAGTGCTTTCGGTTATAATTGATTTAGATAAAAATTGTAATGTTTTAAAACATAAAATAACCGAAGGTATAATTAATAGTAAACATAGAATGACATATACAGAAATAAAAAATATTTTATTAGGGGATTCTTTTTTAATAGACAAATATCAAGATGTTTATGATGATATTTTGTCTTATCAAGAAATATCAAAAAAATTACTTTTGAAACGTCATGCCCGTGGCGAAATTAGAATGAATATCCCCGAACCATATATACTTGAAAATGAATCTGGTGAAATTGTCAGTATTGAAAAAAGGATTCAAGATGAAGCACATACAATAATAGAAAGTTTAATGATATTAACAAACGAATGTGTAGCTAAAACCTTTTTTGATTTGAAAATACCATTTATTTATCGTGTTCATGAAAAACCGGATAGCGAAAAAGTTGTTAAGTTATCAAATATGTTAAAAAATATGGGAGTAGCAAATCAATTACAGATAGATGGAGATGTACCTTCAAGTTATCAAAAGATTTTAGAATCTATACAAGGTAAGCCAAATGAGACTACTTTAACTAAATTAATATTGCGTTCAATGATGAAGGCAAGATATACACCAACATGTTTAGGACATTTTGGATTAGCAAGTGAATATTACTGTCATTTTACCAGTCCAATTAGAAGATATCCAGATTTAATGATTCATAGAATTATAAAAAACTATTTGAATGGAGTGCCAAAACAAGATTTAAAATTAAAATTTGAACCGATTGTAGCACGAGCAAGCGAACAATCAAGTGAAACTGAAAAAATTGCTGATGAAGCAGAAAGAGAAGTCGATGATTATAAAAAAGCAGTTTACATGACTAAATTTATAGGCGAGCAATTTGTGGGGACTGTTTCTGGAGTTCAAGAGTTTGGAATATTTGTTGAATTAGATAATGGTATTGAAGGATTAGTTAAACTTGAATATTTACCTAGTGATGAATATGTCTATGACGATATGTCTATGAGTTTAAAAGGAAATAATCATCATTATACAATTGGCGATAGTGTAAAAATAATAGTGGCTAATGCTAATACAAAATTAAGACAAATAGATTTTGAATTAGTTGGAGTAGAAAAAAATACATTAAGAAATTTTGTAATAAAAAAGAAAGATAAAAAATCAAAAACAAATTCTAAAATTAAAAAAATCAAAAAATCTAAATCAAATAAAAATAGAAAGAAAAAATAATTTTAGTGATTGTAAATATCATATAATCAACTTATTTGAATATATTTATTAATTTGCAATTCAAATTAAATTGTGATATAATTATATTATGAAATTAGTAGCAGAAAACAGACGAGCAAAGTTTGAGTATGAATTATTAGATAAATACGAAGCAGGTATTGTATTAACTGGTGATGAAATAAAAGCAGTTAGATTAGGACATTTTTCTATTAATGATTGTTATGGTTTTATAAAAAATGATGAATGCTATCTACGAAATAGTTATATAAAAGAATATGCTAATTCGTTTGATTCCAGCAAAAATAATGAAATGACTAGAAGAGATAGAAAGCTTCTTTTACACAAACAAGAAATTGAAAAAATAAAGAAAAAAATAGAGACTGAAAATATGACAATAGTACCTACTAAAGCTTATTTTGTTAAAAGTAATTTAAAAGTAGAAATTGCAATAGCTCGTGGTAAAAAATTGTATGATAAACGAGAATCTATCAAAAAAAGAGAATTAGATAGAAAAAAAGAATTTATTTATTAATTATTTATAGTTTTGATTAAAACTTTAATAAAGGAAGATATATATATGGCTAAAACAGATAAAAAAATATTAGAAAAAAATTATAGAGATGAATTAAAAAGTATTATAAACAGATTACGAAAAGTTTCTGAAGAAGGATATGTAATAAATTTTAAAGAAGAAGAAATTAATATTTATAATAGAGTTTATAAGTCTTTTGGCTATGACATAGAACAAAAAGACGCTTCTATTCTAGATAAATATGAATTAAATCTTGAAGAGTTAAATATAGGCATAGCTACTGAAATATTTTTAAAAAGATACGATGATATAGATGATGAACAATTAAAAAATATTATTGGTTCACATCTTTTTAGATATGCTTTTCTTAGAACGATGATAAAAGAATCTAACAATCAAGGCGAAAGTTTAACTGATTCAATTAGGTCAAATGGTGTGGAACATATATTAAAATATATTGGCAACATTAGGAAAACAAACAAAGAACAAAATGCACTAAATACATTATAAATTTATTTGAATTAATTGATAAAAAATAAAACACCACAGTTTTTGTGGTGTTTTTTATGGTGGAGATGACGAGAGTTGCACTCGTGTCCTAACATAAAAATAAATCATATACTACACGTTTAGTCAATGACTGTATTCACAAATATTTACTAACATTGACACTAAATATTTGTTATCCTTTTTTTTCATTATTATACTCAAGGAAAAGCATAATAACATTCACCGATGTCTGACGCCAAATTTTAATGTATCGGTACCATTAAACTGACGGCCACGCTAAGCAGCGTAAGCTAATTTATTTTCGTTTGCGTTTATTTTTATTCGTCTGCTACGAATCATGTATTTATCGTGCCATCACACGACGTGCATATAATTTAGGTTTATATCAGTCGAAACTAATTCATCCCCATATTAATATTATATCATATAAAATTAAAAATTTCAATATTAAATATAAAAATGCTAATATATTTGTTTAATATAAATTTAATATATAATACAAATTAAATTTAAAATATATATGTTGTAGGTAAATTATTAAACAAATAATATTATATAAAATAATATAAAATTATAATTTAAAATAATAAAATAATTTATAATATAAAAATAATTATAATATTTATGCTAATAATTAATATAAATTTAATAAATTATTAATTTTTATTAATTATAATAAATTATTAAATTAATTTTATTTTTTTATAAAATATATTAAAATATTTTTAATTGTAATATTTAAGGAGTAATATGAGAAAAACAAAAATAATAGCAACCATTGGTCCATCAAGTAATTCGTATGAAATTATGAAGAAATTAGTTTTATCTGGCATGAACATAGTAAGAATAAATCTTTCTCACGCAAAGATTGAAGATATGGAAAAAATTTTAAAGAATGTAAAGAGAATTCGAAAAGAAATGAAAGTCCCTTTACCAATTATGATAGACACTCGTGGTCCTGAAATACGAGTTAAGACATTCGCTAATGACAGTGTGAACATAAAAAGAGGACAATTATTTACTTTTACTGGTCGTGACATAATAGGAAATGAAAACGAAGTAAGTTTTAACACTCCTGAAATTGTAAAGTGTATAAAGGTGGGCAATAAAATTTTAGCAGTTAATGGATTGCTAACTTTTAAGGTTATAGAAATAAAAGGAAAAGACGTAATTACTAAAGCCATGAATTCAGGTGTTTTATCGAATAGAAAAAGTTTAAGTATACCTAATGTCAAATATAGTACACCATATTTAAACGATTTAGATAAAGCTGATATTTTGTGGGGAATAAAAAATGATATTGAGTTAATAGCCGCTAGTTTTGTGAATTGTAAAGAAGATGTTATTAGTCTTAAATCTTTTATTCAAAAAAATGGCGGAGATATGAAAATAATTTCAAAAATTGAATCAAGTTGTGGCATTAAAAATTTAGATGAAATTATAGATATATCAGATGGATTAATGGTTGCTCGTGGAGATTTGGGAGTTGAAATACCCGTTGAAAAATTGCCAGAGTTGCAAAAGATTATTATAAAAAAATCAACTGAGAAAGGTAAAGCTGTTATTACAGCAACTGAAATGTTGGAAAGTATGATATATAATAATCGTGCTACTCGTGCTGAAGTTAGTGATGTCGCTAATGCTGTATATGATGGAACGAGCGTTGTAATGTTGTCTGGAGAAACAGCTATGGGGAAATTTCCTGTTCAAGCAGTTGAAACAATGTCAAAAATTGCAACAGAGACAGAAAAACATATTAACTATGCTAAGAGATTTTTATTAAACAATTATAAAATAACTAATACGACAGATGTTGTATCACACAGTGCAGTAAGTGCAAGCTTAATTCAAAATACTAAAGCAATTATTGTATTTACCCAATCTGGTATGAGTGCTAGAATGATTAGCAGATTTAGACCATTTGTGTCTATAATTGGAGCTACACCAAATGAAAAAGTGTATAGACAATTAGAGCTTTCTTGGGGAGTTATTCCTATACTAACTAACGAATATAATTCAACTGATGAAATGTTTGAAATTGCAAACGAGTTGGTGAAAAGAAAAAAATATGCAAAGGTCAACGATACTATTGTAATAACATGTGGTACACCAAAGAAAAATGGTTGTACAAATCTAATCAAAATAGATTCAGTAAAATAGCGATTAAATGATTTTAATTAAGATAGTTTAATTAATTAAAATCATTTTTTATTATTTGACAAATTAATACAAGTTTTTTATAATGATTTTGGAGTTTACGATGTTAAAAGATAGAGCAAGAATTTACAATTCTAATTTAAAAAATTTATTTTTCAATATTACAGTTATTACTATTTTAGTTATTTCTTTTGCATTATTAATAATTCCAATTATTTATATAAAATGGAATTTTTTTGATGTAATGGATTTGTCGTTGTATTCAATTCTAATTTTTATACCTTTATTTATAATAGCGATTTTGGGAACTAATTCAATTTTCAAAAATGACACTAAAAGATATAAAAAATTAACGTATTTTTACATTGCATTGCTATTTATCTATATTATGTCTTTATTATTTGTTGTGTGGGAGTCTAATGATTATATCAAATATTTAAGTAAATGGTATGGATATTATTCTACACATAATCTTAAAGATGCTTTATATGGAATCATTGACGTTAGTAATTATACGCCTGCATATAATTATTTTTTAATATTAATGGCAAAACTTGGATTCACTGATTTATATGGAATAAAATTAATAACATTTTTATTTTCATTATTATTGGCATTCATTATTACAAAAATAATTTCTTCTATAAATAAAACTAATTTTAATTATCTAATTTTTGTATCAATTTTGTTATTACCTATGGTTTTAATCGAATATACTGCTTGGGGGCAATGTGATGCAATATATACGTCATTTGCTTTGCTTGCATTTTATTTTGCAATTAACAAAAAATCAAAATTGTGTTTTATGTTTTTGGGTATAAGTTTTGCTTTTAAATTACAATTTTTATTTATTGTACCAATTTTATTTGTAATGTTAATAATAAAAGACGAAAATGGTGATAGATACTTAAAATGGAAAGATATTTGGATTGTGCCTGTTATGTATTGCATCAATTTAATACCGGCTATTTCAGGACGTTCAATTTTAGATTTATTAACAGTATATATAAATCAAAGTACTGAAGATAATAGACTTGCTGGCAATTGTGCAAATATTTGTCAAATTTATATGCTTTTAGGTTTAGACAACAGTTCAATAAAAAATGTTTTGATGATATCACATTTAGCATTAACAATGATAATGCTTTTTATAATTTTGTTTTTAGTATTTAAAAGATACAAAAAATATGGTTTAACAAAAAATGATTTAGTATTCTATGGAATGGTATTTGCATTTACTATGGTATTCTTTATGCCAAAGATGTTGGATAGATTCTTTTACATTGCATTAATGCTAAGTATTATTAATGTTTGCGTAAATAAAAACAAAATTAACATGTTGATTTCAGTATTTATGAATTTTGCAGTATATTTAAGTGTGTGTCATTCTTATGATTTATTTTTTAATCAAAACGTCACAAGAACATTTGCAATCATTGTTAATACCATTACATTAGTATTTATTATATTAGCAATTGTAAAGAATGAACGCAATAAGAATTTAAAGATAGAGGAGTATGTCAATGATTAAAAAAAAATCAATATTTTTAATTTGTTTATTTGCTCTTGTATTTCTTTTTTTAATTTTATCGTATATAAATTATGGCAGTACAATTTCATTGATTGCAAATATTATATCATTAATTTTATTAATTGTTGCAGCAATATATTATAGAAAAAATAATCTTACAAAAATTAGTGAATTTTTAGATAATAAAAAATGGTTTTACATTATTTTTTGGGCTATAGCATTAGTTGCAATTTTAGTTAGGGTAATATTGTTTGTATATGTTCCCGCAGGTTTAAATGTTGATGAAGCATCTATGCTTTATGATGCATACTCTTTATTACATTATGGAATTGATAGAAACGGACATTCTTATCCGATTTATCTTGAAGCATGGGGAAGTGGTCAAAGTGCATTATTGGCATATTTAACTATCCCGTTTATTGCAATCTTTGGAATGAATGTTTTTTCAGCTAGAATTGTGATGCTTTTATTTTCTATTGGTGGAATATTTGCTTTTTATTATTTGATTAAATTAATCACAAAAAACAAATTTGCTTCGTTAATAGGAATGGCAGTTTTTTCATTAGTGCCTTATACCATTATGATTTCTAGATGGGGTTTAGATTGCAATTTATTTCCATATATGTTTTTGTTTTCAATTATTTTTTTGATTAAAGCAAATGATAACCAAAAATTTATGATACCTGCTTGTATATTATTTGGTATAACGCTGTATACTTATGCTATATCATATATATTCATACCATTGGTGTTGACTGTAATTTACATTTATTGGATTGTCAAAAAAAGAGTGAATTGGAAATATTTCATTATATCTAATATATTATTATTTTTGTTTGCTTTGCCTCTTATTCTTTTCTTAATGGTTAACTATGGCTGGATAGAAGAAATACATATTGGAGCTATTACAATTCCTAAATTATCTCAATACAGAGTTGGTGAAGTAGGATTTTCTAATTTTTTTAAAAATTTAATTAAAATTCCTTTGTTATTCTTTACACAAAATGATGGTTTTACACATAATTCAATTTATTCACTCGGTATTATGTATATAGTTATGTTTCCAATTATGATATACGGAATAATTGTGGCTATTAAAAATATAAGAAAAGAATTTAATTTTTCACTTTTTGTATTCTTAATTTCATTATTAATTGGACTTTTCATAACATTATTAATATATAAACCTAACATTAATAAAATAAATATAATTTGGATTCCGTATATTGTATTTTTAACTTATGGTTTTTACTATTTTGTTTATAATTCAAAGCAAACTTTCATTTTAACAGCAGTATCTGTTTTATTACTCTTTATAACTTTTTGTTCTTTGTATTTTTCAGTTTGGAATAAAGAAATTTCATCTCAGTTTAATGATGGATTAATGGAAAGTATAAGTTATGCAAATCAGATTGCCGGTAATGAATTAATTTATTTTAGCGATGAAATATCTGAACCATATATCTACTGTTTAATTGTTGATAGCGAAAGTCCAGAAGGATATCTAAATACAAGAATTTTTCTAGATAACTATTATAGAAAAACATCTAGCTATAATAATTATAGATTTTTGATAGATATAACTACAATTTCAGACGATAAAACATATATAATGCCATTAGATGAATACAATTCAAAATTTTCAAAAAATTTTGATAGAGAGTACAAGGTGTTTGAAAATTTTGTAGTTATTTATTAATTAATAATATGGCGTTTTAATAAAATTTAAGTTTATTTTAATTTTGATTAATTAGTTTTGCATATTCAATGTTTTAATAAATTGTTATAGATTGTTTTACAATATTTATATAAATTTATTATAATTATCTTTAATAAATCAAATTATTTATAAAAGTATAGAATATAATAATAAAATATGAAAGATAAATTAAGAAGACTATTTGATACTAAGACAACTCACGGAAAAATAATGCGAGCTATCCTATTTATAATAGTGCTTGTAATGATTTTTCTTATCTTATATTTTATATTGAAAGCAACTGGACTTTGGGAAAAAGTTAATTCAATGGATAAAATTAGACAAATCGTTCAAAGTGGCGGAATGTTTAGTTTTTTAATTTTTATATTATTGCAAATTTTGCAAACAACAGTTTTGCAAATTCCTGCGATTTTTGTGACCATTGCAGGTGCAGTAATATTTGGAAGATGGCCAGCATTTATCATGAGTTATATAGCAGTAATGATTGGTAGTTTTATAATGTTTTGGATAGGGAGAAAGGCTGGAAGAAAATTTTTGAATTGGATGATAGGAAAGGATAGTGCAGAAAAATGGATTGATAGAATGAGTAATGGTAAATATCTGTTTTTCCTAATGATGGTTTTCCCTATGTTCCCTGATGATATTTTGTGCGTGGTAGCAGGATTAACTAAAATGAGCTTTTCATTTTTCTTTTGGACAAATATATTAGCACGTGGTTTAGGAATAGCTTGTACTGTTTTCTTTGGAAGCGGAGCAATAATACCTTTTCATGGTTGGGGACTGATTGTGTGGGGAATAATTTTAATTGTTATTGCTACACTATTTTACCTTAGTGTTAAATATAAAAATAAAATAGATGAAATTATAAAATTATTATTTAAAAGGAAAAGACAAGGAGATTCAAATTGCGTTGGAAATCAATTTGTTAACTCAAACAAAGATTCTAAAGAAACAGAAATAATAGTGAATGATACTAATGTAAAAGACACAAATATATCTAAAAATTTTAATTTAAATGAAATTGAAGGGGAAACAAATTTAACTATAAATTCAATAAAAGATGAAACTGATATTGAAAACACAAAAAGTGAAAAAAATAAAAAATAAAATTTAGTTTTATTTGTATTCAATAAATTGAAAATTTCATATATATGTGCTAATATAAAAATATAGAGGACTATATGGAAAAAGTTTCATCTGATATAAAAAAAATAAAAGGTAAATGCCCTAATTGTGGTGCATCAATTAAACCAACAGAAAAAGTGTGTTCATATTGTGGAAGTATTAATACAGAATATGTTGAACCAGAGATTATAAAAGATATTAATCCACCACAGGATAGCAATTTTGATGATTTTGATTTTGGCGGAATGTTAGGTAGTATGATGGGTGGTATGATGATGGGTGGCATGTTAAAAAATATGCGCAGAAATAGACCGAGAAGAAAAAGATAATTAATTACTTGACGAAAATTTTTAAATTTGAAATAATATTATTAATAAAATTAAATGGAGGACAAATGGGATTTTTTAAGAAACAATTTTTATCAGTTATTGAATGGAAAGACAGTAGTAATGACATTATTGTATATCGATATCCATTGACAGATAGAGATGAAATAATGAATAGTTCTACTTTAGTCGTTAGAGAAAGTCAAGTAGCTATGTTTATTCATAAAGGTGAAATTGCAGATGTCTTTGGTCCGGGTACATACAAATTATCAACAGAAAATATTCCTTTTTTAACAAAATTATTAAGTCTTAGTACGCTTGGAAATTCTCGAATAAAAGCAGAAGTTTATTTTGTTAATACAAAACGTTTTATGGGTTTGAAATGGGGTACTCAAAATCCTATAATGATGAGAGATGTAGATTTTGGTAATATCCGTTTGAGAGGGTATGGGACATTTGCTTTCAAAGTTGAAGATGCGACTAAATTTATGAAAGAATGTTTTGGCACAAACGCAATATATAGAATTAATGACATATCAACTCAATATAAATCAACATTAATTCAATTATTGACTGATGCTATTGGAGAAAGTAAACTATCGGCTTTAGATTTGGCTGCACATTATAGTGATTTGGCAGATATTGTTGAAAAGAATAGTGTTGAAGAATTTGCTCCTATAGGATTAAAACTTTCTAATTTTGTCATTGAAAATTTATCATTGCCTGAAGATGTAGAAAAAATGTTAGATGAACGTACTAAAATGGGAGTCATTAGTGACAAAATGGGAACGTATACTCAATTCAAGGCAGCTAATGCAATGGGGGACATAGCTAAGAATCCTAATGGTGGCGGTTTAGCTGGTCTTGGTGTCGGTTTAGGTGCAGGATATAATATGGGTAATTTATTTACTGAATCAATTGCAGGTGCAAAGGATAGCAAAAAACAAGTTGTTATTCAATGCGTAAAATGTGGAGCGACTATTCCAGGTAAATCAAAGTTTTGTCCAGAATGTGGTGCAACTCAGGCATTATCTTGCCCAAAATGTGGGGAACCAATAACAAAAGGTAGCAAATTTTGTGTCAACTGTGGAGAAAAATTGGATATAAAAAAGAGCGTTTGCCCAAAATGTGGTAAAGAACTTAGTAGCAAAGCAAAATTTTGTCCTGATTGTGGCGAAAAAATTAAATAATGAGCAGGTAAAATATGGGATTATTTAGTTATAGAGAAAAAAGATATGGCAAGTTTGTTTTTGTATTAATTTCATTATTAATATTAGCTCTTGCTGGTGGGGCTATTTATGGTGGAGTTTATGCAGTTTTACATATGTCGCATTGGTCAAAATATATTATTGTAAGTGTGGCAAGTATTGTTAGCTTAATTTTAGCAATTTTAGGTATATTTTTGATTTTGTTTTCTTTTAGTTTGATTAGTTCTTCAAAGAGCGTACGTGATGGCAATAAATCAAAAGGAATCGCAAATGTTAGATTATGTGACAAATGTGGTAAAGTCATTACTAAAAAAGCTGAATATTGTGAACACTGTGGTGCTAAACAGCAAACAGGACTGGGACTTAAAGATTGTCCTAATTGTAAAACTAAAAATAGTGGTGCGGCAGCATTTTGTGAAAAATGTGGATATGAGTTTAAAGAATAATTTAAAAAAGTGCACAACATGTGCACATTTTTTTTATAATAAAAGTGGTTAATTTATATTGTATATAATATTTAAACTAATTTAAAAATAAGACAAAATAAGACATAATTTTCAATATAATTTATTTTGATTAATTATTGTGATGCGGTATTTTATTATGTAGGGGGATAAAAACAATGAAAAGAAAAATCAAAGGTAAATTATATTTTATGGCGCGTGATGCTAAATCGCGTATGAAAAATTACAATAGAGAAAAATCAGTATTTAATCAAATACCATATTCCAAAGTTAGTTTTAATGTATATGACCAAGAATTGTATGAAAAAGTATGTAAAATTTTATCTAGTGATAAAATAATTATCAATCCAATAAAAGAATTAATTGATAATAAATATTACAATACTTTGTCATTAGAAGGTAAGCAAAAATACATATTTGATTTGAGTGAAAAATATAAAGAAATGAAATCAAGATATGAAAAAGAACAAACAAGTTTAGCAAAAGTTTCAAACATTTAATATTTTTGTACAAAATTATTTGACTTTTGTACAAAAATATTCTATATTTTTAAATATGAATAATTTATATTGTGAAGTTAATACAAATTTTGATATGTCTAACAATTATATAATTGATAAAGTGTGCAAGTATATGAATATGGATAGACCATTTTTATTTAGCAAGACAGCTGATGAAATTGTCAAAGAAATATGTGTTGCAAAATTATGTAAAGTATTAGGGATAAAGTGCACATATAATTATAAAAATAATTTTTTTAGTATTTTTTCTATGCTTGTAGGAGAAGCAGTTGTACGAATATTAGATTTGAAATTATGTATAGCACCATATTATTTAAGTTGTGTCAAATTTGATGGCATAAATTTTATTGAAAAAGCTGTTGAGATTTTACAATCATCTAATATTGAAAAAGCTATTTTTGATGTATTTAATTTTATAAATAAATATAAACATTTAATTCCACAATATATAAAAAAAGTTTAGAATAGTTCTAAACTTTTTTTGCTATTACGTCACCCGAACCTGCATCTATTAAAATTCCTAATGTTTCACCATTTGTAGATATTACACCTATGTACCAATAGTAATTTTTTATTTCACTATTTGAATAATCTTTTAAATTTTTCATTACAACTTCTATTTTTGTATTTTTATCTGATGTTATATTTTTAAGTTCTTCTTCGAGTTCTTTGTTTGCAATTTCAATCGCTTTATCTGCGTTTACACTAAATGAATTAGAAGTATTACTTAATTCTTCGTTAAAACTATATCCTGTAAATGTGATTTGTACTGTAATTGTCGCATCATTTGGGGCAGATACTCCGACATCAGCCACATAAGAATTATCTACTTGACTTGGTTCTAAAAATCCCGTATATATTTGGTCGTTTATCTGAACTGTATAAGTATAAGTATCGTTAGCTAACGGATTGCAATCTAATCTAGACAAAGTCAGTATTCCAAATTCAACCATATTTGTGATAACTCCGTCAAGTTCATAATCTTGCTCTCGCATGCCTGATGAGAAGGTGACAGAATATAATTCGTCTTCTGCGGTGTAAAGGTTTGTACGTTTTTCGATTAGATATTCGGACAAATTAATTTTTGAACGTCCGCATGCAGATAGTGAAATTAAACTTACAGCCAATAACATAAAGATTAATATTTTCTTTTTCATATAAATTACCTCAATTCATTATATGTACAAGCAATGTTTTATAGAACATAGTTGACAAAACTAAAGTATTGATTTAGACTAAAAACATGATATGTAATTTATGTCCAAGAAAGTGTAATGTTGATAGATACAAAAACCACGGTTTTTGTGGACAAACAGAAGAAATAAAGATTGCTAAAGTAATGTTGCATAAATATGAAGAACCTATTATTAGTGGGGGAAAAGGTAGCGGGGCAATATTTTTTTCTGGATGTAATCTTAAATGTGTATTTTGCCAAAATTATCCTATAAGTCAAGGGGGAAAAGGAAAAACAATTTCAATTCAAGAATTAGTAGATATATTTAAGAAATTAGAAAAAAAAGGAGCTAATAACATTAATCTTGTATCGCCAACTCATTTTGCAAAACAAATAGTGCAGGCGTTAAATATATATAGACCCAAAATACCCATAGTTTGGAATTCAAATGGTTATGAGACATGCGAAATGTTGGAAATGATAGCAGATTATATAGACATCTATTTAGTCGATTTTAAATATTATGATAATG
Source organism: uncultured Clostridia bacterium (assembly GCA_944384445.1). Taxonomy (GTDB): domain Bacteria; phylum Bacillota; class Clostridia; order Christensenellales; family UBA1242; genus Onthoplasma. The sequence goes on from CALWTL010000008.1 coordinate 25,179, forward strand.
AATTGGCAAATAAGTATAGCAAAGCAAAAAATTATGTAGAGAACTGTACAAAAGCATTATTAAAAATGAAATCATTACAACCAAAAGATATAATAGAAAATGGTTTAATGAAAAAGGGAATAATAATACGCCATTTAATTTTACCGACTCACACATCTGATAGTATTAAATGCCTTGATTATATAGCTAAAAATTTAGGTTCGGACAGTATTGTGAGTATAATGAGTCAGTATGAACCCAGATATGATGCTAAAAGATATGATGAAATAAATAGAAAAATAACACCAATAGAGTATAAAAGAGTTGTAAATTATGCTTTAAAACTTGGCTTAAATAAATCATACGTTCAAGATTTGTCTAGTGCAGATTCAAAATATACACCTAAATTTTAAACAAATATAGTAAAAAATAATAAATAATTTGTCTTTATAAATTAAATATCTATTTTTGTTAAAGATATATATTTCCGATTTTAGTATTTGAAAAATACTCTATCTTGTTGGATAGAGTATTTTTATAAAATTTTAGATTTTGAATAACTAATATTTCGCAATTCTTCTAATGTGTCTGCCACCTTCAAATTCGCTGGTTAAAAAAACTTTTATAATTTTTAAAACAGCACGGAAACTTGTTAATCTGCTGCCAATAGTTAATACATTTGCGTCTTCGTCTTTTCTCGCTAGATATGCGACAGTATAGTCATAAGCGCACACTGCTCTAATTCCTTTATGACGATTTGCAACAATATTAGCGCCTATTCCGCTACCGCAAATAAATATTCCCCAATTATCTTTATTTGACAAAACTTCTTTACTAGCAGGAATTATAAAATCTGGATAATCATCATCTTTGTTAAAAGTTGAAGGTCCCATGTACTTAAATTCAATATTTTTTTTGCTAAAATAATTCATGATTCTTTGAGCATAATCGAATCCAGCGTGGTCACAAGAAATAATAATCATAATTTACTCCTATTTATATTAATAGTTTATAACAAATTAAAAAATAAATCTAGCAATATAAAAAATATTTCTAATCTTTACATTTTGTTTAATATGTGGTACAATAAAAATATGAAAATATATGAAAACAAGCGTTGTCCAAGATGCAATACAAAAATGCCTAAAGAGGTGGCTGTTTGTCCAAAATGTAGACTTAATTATGTAAAATTTAATCAGGCAACAAACGATGAAGGAAAACGTGCCTTAAAATTAAAAGAATACGATAGAGTAATTTATAGAAAAGGTTGTCCTGATGATATGAGTCGATTAAAACTTCTTATACTTACTATCTTTTTAGGATTTATGGGCATTCATAATTATTATGTGGGTAGAACAAGACGCGGAATATTTTTTACTATATTTTTCATAATAGGTTTTGTTTATGCGTTAATAACTAATATATTAAAATTAAAACCGAGTGGAGAGTTGTGGGAAGTATTCACTTTTTTAGTTTTGATTTGGGGAATTGTGATTTTTATGTGGATAATTGACATTGCAAAAGTCGCTTTGAATAAGTTTAAAATACCTGTTAGTTTACCTAGATAAAATATTAAATATAAAAAAAGGAAAAATTATGAAAACTGTAGTAGTAGGATTAAGTGGAGGAGTTGATTCATCTGTCGCAGCATATTTGTTGAAAAAACAAGGTTATAACGTTGTTGGTCTTTTCATGCTTAATTGGGAAGAGAATGATGAGAACGGTAATTGTACAGCCGAACAAGACTTTGAAGACGTAAAAAGAGTAGCAAACAAAATTGGTATTCCTTATTATACTGTGAATTATGCTAAAGAATATAAAGAGAGAGTGTTCAAATATTTCTTAGAAGAATATGAACGAGGTAGGACACCAAATCCAGATGTATTGTGCAACAAAGAAATAAAATTTGGTCCATTTTTGCACCATGCACTAGAATTGGGTGCAGACTATATTGCAACAGGTCATTATTGTAAACGTGTAGATAGAGATGGAAAAGTGTATTTATATAAATCACATGATAAAAACAAAGACCAAACATATTTTTTGAATCAACTTAGTCAAGAACAATTAAAATATACATTATTTCCACTAGCAGATATTGATAAGACTGAAGTTAGAAAAATTGCAAAAGAATTAGGATTAGTGACAGCTGAGAAAAAAGATAGTACAGGAATTTGTTTTATAGGAGAAAGAAATTTTAGAAAATTTTTAAAAAATTACATTCCAGCTAGTAAAGGTAAAATTGTAGATTTAAAAGGGAATATTTTAGGCGAACATGACGGAGTAATGTATTATACAATAGGTCAAAGACGTGGACTAAATATTGGTGGAAAAGATGGATATAATAACGATAGATGGTTTGTTGTTGATAAAGATGTAAAAACGAATACTTTGATTGTTAATTGTGGAGAATGTCCAGAAATGTATTCCAATGCTTGCGTTGTGACAGAATTTAATTGGATAACTGATAAAATGAATGAGCCATTTTATGCTTACGCAAAATTTCGGTATCGTCAACCAGACCAAAAAGTTTATGTTAATATAATTGATAATAGCACTATTCGTCTTGAATTTGAAAAGAAACAGCGTGCAGTCACTTTAGGACAATTTGCTGTGTTATATAGTGAAGATGGAATGTGCTATGGTGGCGGAAAAATTGATAAAATTATTAACTAAAATACATTATATTTGTAAATTTGTTATAATTAAATATAATTATCTTATTAATAAAAAATAAATACAAAATGGAGAATATTATGAGCTTTGCATATTACAGCAGTGGTGAAAAAGATGACGAAACAGGAGAATACATTAAACCAGAAAAATGGGACAAAAATGTAAATATAAATTTAGGCGAAATAAAAGAGAGCAAACAAGAAGTTAGTCATTTTCCACCCGAATTTGACCCAGAATATTATATTGAAAAACAGAATAATGCAAAAATAGATTCTGAAAAATGGGATTGGATTAAATATGCTCAATATGCACAAGCCGTGTTTAATATGTATAAAAATGTCGCTTATAAATTCTATACTAAGTATGCTGACAATATTAAAAATATGAATTTACCAGATTTTGTTTTAGATAACTCTAATCAAACAGATATAGATATTTTGGCAAAAAAATTGGACAATTCAGAAAAAGAATTAATTGCTCAATTTAGTCGTTATGGTAGAACAGTATCTGCTAAAATCAATAGACATAAAAGATTAGAAAATTTACAAAATTACGCAGTGTTTGGTTGGATAATGTACCACATACTCAATCATTCATTAGGAATACCTTTAAATAATTCGATTAGATTCAAATCTGTCTATGAAAATATGAATGAAGATAATGCTATAGATTTAATACGTATATACAGAGGTTGTAAAATCTTACAACGCAATTATAGAATTTATGTGCGTAATAATTTTATGGAAAAACAAGGACATTATCTCTATAAAGATATAGATATAAAAGAAAAATATGATGAATTAGTTAAAAATTTAAATGGTATAACATCTAAAGAATGTGAAGCAATATTACAAAGAATTAGACCTAAAATTGCTAGTCTAAAAAATCAAAATTCTAGTTTGAAAAATTTAATTGATTTCTATCATAGATATGACGATATTCAACGAACAATCTACGAGATAAATCGAATAAATAATGAATGGATACAAAATAAAGGCTGGTATGTATTTTGTGATTCTTCATATTCAGATGGGCAAGACGTTTATAAAAGGGGAGAAAATTATAAAAGATTTTGTGAGCAAGTTAAAAATAATTGTTCACAATATGATGAGATATTTGTAAAAGATATTGAAAAATTATTAAACGAATTAAACGAAGCATTGATTTCTGCCAACATCGCACATAAGGCTTCACACATTGATTAATAATCAGCAATTAAAATAATATTCGACCTTAATTAAATTAATAAAATTATTAAATAAATATAATTAATAAAAAAATAATTATTATATAATTTTTTATGTTTAGTTTTAAAAAAAAACTATTTTATATATAAAATATAGTATTTTGTAATATTTTTTATAATTTTTAATTTTTTTGTAAAATCTTTTAAAAATGTTTGACTTATGTTTTTGAATATTTTACAATTAAGTTATAAATATCCGATGTCGATGTAGGATGTTTATAGAGTGAAAACTCACAAATAAATTTGCAAATTTGTTTGGGAATCCAAACATTGAATAAATAATATTTATTATTATTTGTTCAAATAAGGTTTCATTATGTTTGCAAATTAATTGGATACATAAATGAAATCAATGTCCGAAAGGACTAGGTAGTCGAAACCAAAAAAAATATTAAATAAGGGGTTATAAAAATTATGACAAAAACTAAAAAAAGAAAAATGAGTAAGTCAACATTTGCTATCATTATAATGGCTGTTGTAATGGTTGCTATGCTTGCTTTCGGTGGTACTTATGCATACTTCACTGCAAGTGCTACAGCAAGAACTGGAACAGCAACTACAGGTTATGTAAAATTGGATTCAGATGAAACATTCCAATTTACAAAAACTAACGTTATGCCTGGTGATCAATTAATAGCTGCAGGTGCTGCAAAATTAACTGTTTATACTACAGACCCAGTAGGAAACTATGTTGCAATTAAGTTTACTATTACAGCAACGGACTCTGAAGGTGAACCTATTGCTGACGTTACTACATTAGGTTTGAATGCAGATAGCATTTTAGCTAATGCAGGAGAAGGTTGGTATGCTTCTAGTACTGACAATATTTATATTTATGGTTCAGCAGCAGGAACTTGTGTAGCAAAACAAAATGGAGATATTACAATAAATGCAGAAGCTTTTACATTATCAAAAGATATTGATGATAACTGGACTCAAGGTCAAACTGCCAGTGATAACAAATTGATGGGAGCAACCATTACAATCAAAATGGAAGCAAGATCAATCCAAGCTTCACATCTTACTGCTACAGATGCAGTTGCTCAATTAGTAGGTTTATTTGCTTAATAATTTAGAATAAAAAAGTCGATATCAGTCGGCTTTTTTTAATTTTATTTCATGGCATAAATAAAGCATATAAGAAAAATTTGTATTACAATAAATGTCTTTATTTTCAAAAGATTAGACAGACCAAAAGAGAAGTTTTTCGCTAGTCGAAAAACGATAATAAAGGTCTTGTCATCTCTCTATTTCCACTATTTTCAAATCCTCAGCATCTTGATATACAATATAATAACCTTCACTCAAAGGGTCTTCAATATCTAAAGGCAACCACTGATAATTTTTTCCTAATTCTTCAGGTACGGGAGAATTATAGTCACATTTTACAGCATAACAAATATATTTGATTTTTTCATTTTCATAAATAGCACCAATTGAATATTGTTCGCTGTCTTCATTTAATTTTACAAATTTACTATTTTTTATACGTGTATTTAAATCATTATCTAATGGATAATTTTCAAAAATATATTTGAATTGAGGAATTATAGATTCCATTATGCTAGGAATTTCTTTTTCAGTATCATTATCGACATGAGAGTTTATATTTTCATGTGTTTCATTTGAATTAGAAATAGAAGTATCTACATTTTTTATATCTTTTTGTGGTACAAAATCTTTCTTTATTTGTATACCATTAGTATTATCATAATTTTCATAAAAATATTTTTTATATTCACAATGAGCGCATTTGTCATCAAAATCGTTTTCAATGTTTTTTGTTTCAGTTGAGTTTTTTGATATAGATTCTTCTTCATGTATAGGAGAAAATACAGAATTATCATCGAAGAAATATCCTGCATAAGTTCCTCCTGCTAAAATAACTGTATTGTTTTTGCTAGTATCAACAATTGCAGCATAAAAATCTGAATTCATATCAAATTCACCAACGAGCGAACTTTCGTAATATCCGTTTCTATCGATAAGATTAGCACTAAAAACTTCATTGTTATGATATATACCAAGTTTACAATATTGATTCAATTTTTCAACATTATACAATCTAAGTTTACATCTTAACAAATCTTCATCTTGATATAATGTTAATATACCACGACCATTTTGATTATTTTTGTCTGTATTTGAAATGATTATAGTTTTACTTTTCATATTAATATTATAACGAAATAAATTTTTATATATGACAAAAATTTTGTATAATTTTGTAATTTAATAAAATAATATTTGTAATTTATAGAAATTTTTTGTTTTTTGTAATAAATTTTACAATATTTTAATATATTAAATATTTATTATTTAAAATCTAAATTAATAATTAATTTTATATAACAAAATGGAAAGAAGATTTTAATATTTTAAATGATAAGGAATTGACATAAAAAATTCAATATGGTATTATTAATCTATCTAATTGGCAATAATATTTACGAGGATAAAAATGAAAAGTTTTAATTTAAAAATAAAAAATTTTACTAAAATATTTGTTTGTTTAATTTTACTAATTTTTACTATTAGTTTAGCAGCATGTGGAAAATCAAACAAAGATAATTTTATTTATCCGTCTAGTCAAGTTCAAACATTTGGCAATGGTGGAATGGCTGTTCAAAAAGGTGATTATATTTATTTTGTGAATGGTTATCAATCTTCAGAAGATATGGAAAAGCAAAACGCAAGTTATACGATAGGTTCGCTATTAATAGCTAAATTAGACAGCAATGGTAATCTTATATTGAATGAAGACAACTTGCTAGATGATGAATATTATCGAACAATGAGTGATAAATTGTGTGGATTTGAAGCAACTGGATTATACATTTTTGGAAATTATTTATATTTTACCAGTCCATGTCAAGAGAATGAGTCTGGTGATGAAGTTTGGGCAAAGAATAGAGTAGATTTTTATCGTATAAAATTAGATAAATCAAGCAAAGTTGAAAGATTATATCAGACCGAAGTAGCACATGCTAGTCTAGAATATGAATATTATGTTGATGGTAATAATGTATATTTGTTGGTTTATGAAAAAGAAACAAATTTAGACCATTCAGATATTACAAATCGTTTACTTCGTATTGATGCTAATTCTAAAAAGGTGGATACCATTGCTCAAGACGTAAGTAGTGTTGTAATGCCAGATTCAAGTAATGAATATTTGAAAAATTCATTTGAAAAAATCTTTTATGTACAAGATGATGAAGAAAACAGTAATTATACTTTAAAACAATACAATATATCAACTAACTCTTCAACAACTTATAAAACGTCTAAAGAAAGTATGTCAGCAAAATTTGTCACTAATAACTATGTATACATTACAGATAATACAAATAGTCGTTCAATTATGATGCGTTCAAACTTTATTCAAAATTCTGCATTTGAATATAGTGGTCCAATCGAAACGAGTATATATTCAAGTTTAACTATGACTCCAGAAGGCAATTGCATTGTAGCTGTGACAGATAATACAATTGAGTTTTTCATAAATGGCGATAACTCTCCATCTCCTAGAACAATAGTTGATGATGAAGAAGACATAACAGAGATTAACATTATTGGATATGCAAATGGTAGTATTATTTACTATGATAACAATAATTCAATCAAGTCAGTAAGTTATGCAAACATAATAGCTGGAAGTAATGCTGATATAATAACAATTGCAACATTGTCAGATACAAATACAGATTATTTTGATTTAGATAATAATTATTTATATTTTTATAAAACTGTTGGTAATCACAGTTATTTGCATAGATTAGCAATTAATAACAATCATGATGAAACTGAAGAAATGATAGGTGTTTATTTAGAAGAAGATATACCTGAAGAAACTGAAGAAAGCAGTTCAGAAACTGAGAACGCATAAAAACGCATTTTTAATGCGTTTTTTATTAAATCTATTTATAATTAAATTATGTTAGTATATAAAAAAATAATCTAAAAATAAAATAAAAATCGTAATAAAAAACAAAAATATTACTATATTGTTTGAAATAAATAAAAAAAGAACTTTACTATTTTTGTAAAGTTCTTTTTTTGTCTTATTTTGCTGGTTTTGTAAAGATTAAACTTTACTTCTTTTTTTTCAAATTATTTTTCATTTTATCTAATTTTTCTTTAGTTATTGGCTCAACTTTTGTGACAGTCATACGTCTAGCAATCATAATTTTTGTTTCTTTTGTAGGAGTTAATTCTTTAAGATATCTTGTTAATTTGCTAATTAAATCTTCGAAATCTTCATCTGTTTTCTCTGCACTATGTTGATATATTGTAAGAATGTTTGCATTTGATTTTTGATTATTAAACATATTTGTATATGTATCTTTGTCAAATGAATATGTTATTTTCAATCCAGTCACATTTGCACTTCTATATTCTAAACTTGTTGTTTCTATAACGTAAGCTACTTGTAATTTTTGTAATAAAAATTCTGGGTCGAAATTTATTGAAGATAAAAACATCGCTTTGAAGCTATCAATTAAAAATTCTTTATGCTTTAAAATCTTATCATGTGGTTTTATTAATTTTGTAAAATGTTTATAATTTGTCCTAACTGTATACTTGAATGTTGTGTTTATTTTTTCAGTCGCCATATTAAGCTCTGTAAATTTTCCAATTTGAGTTTTATATAAAACTATATTTGATTTTTGTAAATCATTATTTGGAGTATCATAATAAGTAAAAGTTTTTTTAATTTTTTCTTCAAAGTGCATGTTATATTTGCCAAAAAAAGAATTTAGTTCTAAAACTTTTTCTTTTGTCTTTTCGCTAAACATCTCAAATCTGCGTTTCTGTCTAATTATATCTAATGCACGCATCTTATACCCCTTATATTATATAGTTTAGTTAAAAAATAAAAAAAAATCAAGAAAATGTAGAAATATTTTTTTACATTTGATATAATTTTAACATGATTAAATTAGATGATAAATTTTTAAAACGAATGAATAATCTTTTAGGTAGTGAATATAATGATTTTTTAAATTGTTTAAATATGTCTGAACAAAAAGGCATTTATGTAAATAATTTTAAGATTAACACTGATGAATTTACAAAAATAATAGATTTTTCTATAAGTCCAATACCTTATGAAAAAAATGGATTTTATGTGGATAATTCAAAAAAAGGTAGGCATCCACTACATCATGCAGGAGCATTCTATATTCAAGACCCAAGTGCAATGTTTACTGTTAATTCACTTAAATTTAGAGGTGATGAAATCGTTTTAGATATGTGTGCGGCTCCAGGAGGAAAATCTATTCAAATTGCAAATAGAATTCCAAATGGCATTTTAATAAGCAATGAATATGTTAAATCTAGAGCACAAATTTTGTATTCAAATATTGAACGTATGGGTCTAGATAATGTAATTATTTCTAACGAAGATAGCAAGCACATTTCTCGTGCATATTCTAATGAAATTGATGTATGCTTGGTTGATGCTCCATGCAGTGGTGAAGGTATGTTTCGCAGGGGAGAAGAAGTAATTAATGAATGGAATGAAAATTTACCTAAAATGTGCAGTCTAAGACAACTTGAAATTTTAGAAGATGCAAATTTATGTTTAAAAGAAAATGGATATTTAATTTATTCAACTTGCACTTATTCAATTGAAGAAAATGAAGATGTTATACGTGAATTTTTATCAAGACATGATTATGAATTAATAAATATTAATTATCCATTTGATCGTGGAATAGACATGAAAGAAACTGTAAGATTATATCCGCATAAAGTAAAAGGAGAGGGGCAATTCGTCGCTTTGCTAAAAAAATTAGAAAAAAATAATTTAATTCCAAATAATAAACTTAATTTAAAGGAAAATAAAAATTTTGAAAATTTTTTGAATAAATATACAATTTTGAACAAAAAAGTTTATGATTATAAAGAATATTCATATATTATAAAAGACTATAATATAATAAAGTATAATGTAAATTATATATATATTGGTGTTAGAATTGGTATTGATAAAAAAAAATATCAAGAACCTTGCCACTATCTTTTTTCTTCTTTTGGTAATATGTTTAAATCTAAAATTAACTTGTCTTATTTAGATTTAAATGTAAATAAATATTTAAAAGGTGAAACATTAAATTTTAATATTCAAGATGGGTACGGTGCATTAATAATTTCAAATTGTCCTTTGGGTGGCTTTAAAATTAGCAATGGCAAATTTAAAAATTTGTATCCAAAAGGACTTAGAAATTTCAATTAAACATAAAAAATACATAAAATATAGCAAATTTTTGCTTATTTTTCATTTTTTTTGAAAAATTTTCAAAAAAGGTATTGAAAATTTAACATTATTGCTGTATAATAATAAAAACTTTTAAAAAAGGAGATTTGTTATGGATGCATGGATGGCTTTTGTCAGCATTATAGCTATTATTGCAATTGTTTTAGTTGCAGGTGGAATCATTGCATTTTTAGGACATATGATTATAGGGGTTTTTGATAAAGATAGACAGGCTGAATCTAGTACTAAAAAAGAAACTTTAGACTATAGTCAATATAAACAATTAGAAAATTCAGATTCAAAAAATAATGAATATGATTTTTCTACTATTAATCTTGCAAAGGCTGAAAAAGAAAAAGAAGCAGCAATTGATGATAAAAATGATGATGAATTATTCAAATTGCTTGATGATGGTTCTAGTTCAGATGATGACATTAAAGAGATTGAAGATAGATTAAAGAAAAATGATGAGGCTTCTGAACCTGTTGTAGAAGAAAAAACTGAAGATAATGATGAAGATTTAGATAATTTGCTTGATGAGATATCAAATGATGTCATTGATGAAGAAAAAGATAAAATAAATGAAGAAAATAATAAACCTAATGAAACTTTAGCAAAATACAATATTGATGATATTTTGAATCAAATGAATAATCAAGAGCAGGAAGCTGAAGATACAACTGATAATGATAATCAAGAAAATAGCGAAGAACTTGAAGAAGAACCTGAAGAAGTCGAAGAAGAATCTTCAGAAGAAGCAGAAAAGGTTGAAGAAGAGAATAAAGAAGAAACAGAAGAAGAAAATTCTAATAGTGAAGAATTAGAAAAAGCAAATAAAGAGATAGAAGATTTGAAAGCTCAATTATTAGAGATGAATAAAAAATTAGAAGAAGCAAGAACAGAAAAGCCAGAAGTATCTATAGACATGACGGAAGATCAATGTATAGCTCGTTTAGCTACATTAGAAGATAGATTGAAGGAAGCTAAAAAAGACTATAAGATTAACATGAAAGAATATCGTCCGCTTAAAAAAGTGATGAAAGAATATGAAAAATATACTAGAAAATTAAGAAAGAAAGACATGCAATTATCAAATAAAATGATTTCTTTATACGGTGTTAATAATTATGTAGATTTAGATAAAGAAAAGGCTGAAAATGTTTTAAATGAATCTAATTTAGTTGAAGGGCTTAGATTAAGCGTAAGTCACTGTGAAGAAGTGATTAATGCTAACAAAGATAGATATCCAATACTTGAACATACAAATAACATTCTTGAAAATCAAATAGCTAATTTAGAAGCAGATATAGAAAGTACAAAACAAATATTAGAAAAAATTAGAGAAAAGAAAGGTTCAGGTAATAGTGATTCTGAACAAAATAATTAAAAAATCCTGATAAATCAGGATTTTTTTTATAGTTTAAATATGTTTTTAAAAAATAATTTATTTACATAATATTTTTAATTAGAATATAGATTATTATATTGTATTATTATAATTACATTTTATAAATAAAAATAGTATCAAAATTTTAATTTTTAGTTTATAATAGTTTTATGAGTATTAGTGAATATTTAAAAAATAGAAAGTTAAAACGTTTTAAGAAAAAATATAAAGTCGGACTATGTCTCAGTGGTGGGGGGACCAGAGGTTTTGCTCATCTTGGAGCGTTTAAAGCGTTTGAAGAATACGGAATAACGTTTGATGCAATTGCAGGAGCAAGTGCAGGTAGTTTATTTGGTGCTTTATATGCAACAAATATGAAATATGATCAAATGTACAAGTTATCAAAAAATGTTAAAAATACTGATTTTAGAAAGGCAAAACTTGGTTTTTTGCCATCAAAGATGGATAATTTACAAGAATTAATCAAAAAAGTTATACCTGTAAAAAAAATAGAAGATTTAGCTATACCTTTTTATGCAGTTGCTGTTGATTTAAAGACGGGTAAAGAAATTCATTTTAATAAAGGTGATATAGCAAGTATTGTATCTGGTAGCTGTGCAATTCCTGGGGTTTTTTATCCCGTAAAATATAATAATATGACGCTGATTGATGGAGGTGTTAGCAATAATATTCCTGCAGATGTATTAAAAATGAATGGTTGTGACTATGTAATAACTATAGATTGTAATTCTACTCGCGGTGGTGGGACAAATAGCGAAAGTTTTTTTACACAATTTATTACTAGCATTGGGATAATGTCTGTAAATAATTCTAAACGAGGGATTGAATGCAGTGATATTGTTATTTGTCCAGATATGAAAAAATTTGCTTCTTTAAAAATTGTAGGTAAAGAAGAAATGATTGAAGCAGGTTATCAAGCAACTGTCGAAATGATGCCTCAAATTAAAAAATTATTTTTAGGTGAATTTAAAAAGAAATAATGGATTTAATACAAAAGAAGAAAAAAATTACAATTTTATTGATTTTGATGCTCATTGCTTCATTGAGTTGTGTTTTTTCTGAATTTATTAATGAAAAATTGAAAAATATTTTAATAAATCAATTTTCGATTATTGAAAGAAATGACAGCTTATTGGTTCATTTTATATCTGTCGGACAAGGAGATGCTATTGCAATTAATCTTCCTGATGATAAAGTTATGATTATAGATACGGGACCAGAAGATAGTGCTGTCACTTTGACAAATTATATAGAACATAATGTACTCAATAATTCACATAATAAAAAAATTGATTATTTAATTCTAACACATGCAGATTCTGACCATATAGGTGGGGCATTGAGATTATTAAAACAATTTGATATTAAAAATATTTATATTCCATATATGGAGTCTTATACTGATAGTTTTTTAAGACTAATTAATTATATTAAAAATGGAAATTATAATATATTGTCTGACTTTAATGATTTTATTGATGATTCATCAGTGTTTAATCTTGAAATATTTGGTCCGTTTGATAATTCTGATACAAATGATAGTTGTCCTATTATAAAATTAGAATATTTAGAGGTGAGCTTTTTATTTACGGGAGATATCTCAACGAATATTGAAGAAATATTATTGTTAGATTATTATGAAAAAATTGATTCAGATATAATAAAAATTGCACATCATGGTAGTAAATATTCGTCAAGTTTAGAATTTTTGCAAGCAGTATCTCCAGAATATGCTGTAATTTCATGCGGAAATAATAGTTATGGTCATCCCACAGATATTGTAATTAATAATATTTCCGAAACGGGCGCAAAAATTTTGAGAACAGATTTAAAAGGTAATATTTTATTTTCAGTATCTGAGACAAATTCATATAATATTTTGACAAATGATTATATTATTATAGAGATTTTAATTGATTATAGATTTTTAATTTTAATTTTTGATTGTATAATATTAATAAGTATATGTGTTATAATATTTAAAAAGAAAAAGTCTTAACAGATTAAAACTAGAAAAATACTTGTTTATTATGCTTTTTTTTGCTAAAATTAATATAACTATGGAGGAGAATATGAACAATATAACCATAGTAGGCATAGATAATGACTTTGTTAAAATGTTTGCACAAAAACTTGCTAATGAAATTGGATATAAATTGATTGATGCTAATGAGCAATTTGACAAAGATTTGCTTGCTAATATGGATTATCCAATATTTTTAGTAGATGAAATACTTGTTCAAAAAGAAAATATTTTAATCAAAAATTTATCTAATAAAGAAAATGTAATAATATGTATGTCTGATGATATGTTTTTATCTAATGAACATTATAAAAATTTTGAAAATGACGAAACTATATTAATAATTGATGAAAATTTAGATAAAATTAAAAAAAATATTCAAAATTTGATAAAAGAACATGTTAAACATGTGTTTAATAAAAAAGATATAAAAACAAATGATATTATTAAAATTATTAGGGGATAATATGGTTTATGATGAAAAAATATCAAATGAATTGAAAGTATTAGCGTTAGAAGCAATAAATAATGCAGGGAGTGGGCATTCTGGCTCTGTACTTAGTGCTGGAGATATTTTGTATACGCTTTATACTAGACATCTATTATCAGATGGTTCTGACAATATAGCAAGGGATAGATTTGTTTTAAGCAATGGACATGCTTGTGCTATTCTTTATGCAATTTTGGCTGGATTAAATTATTTTGACATTAATGAATTGAAGACTTTTAGAAAATTTGGCGGTTTACTAAGTGGACATCCTGAGATATCTATACCTGGAGTTGATGCGTCTACTGGTCCTTTAGGGCAGGGAGTTGCTAATGCTGTAGGAATGGCAATAGCTGAAACTATTTTAAATTCAAAATTTAATTTATCACATTATACCTATTGTATGGTCGGTGATGGTTGTTTAGAAGAAGGTGTGGGTTTAGAATCTTTATCTATTGCAGGCTTATATAAGTTAAATAAATTTATATTGCTATATGATAAAAACGATGTCACATTAGATGGAAAATTATCAAAGTCTAATGTAGATGATATGGTTTTAAAATTTAGGTCAATGAATTTCAATGTAATTGAATGTGATGGTCATGATATTGAACAAATAGATAAATCTATTATTCAAGCAAAAAAAGAACAAGAAAATCCTACGGTTATTATTTTTCACACAATCATAGGAAAGGATACATCACTTGCTGGTAGCAATCTAAGTCATGGGAAAGTTTTTAATGAAAGTGAAATAAAAGAACTTAGAAAAAAATTAAACGTTAATAGTCCGTATTTAGATTTGTCTGAAAATACAAAAGAAAAATTAAGTAATTTAAAAAATGAAATTTTGAAAAAATATAAAAAAAGAGTTGATAAATTATCACAATATTTAAATAAATTTGAAGATGTTAAAGAAAAATATTTAAAATTTATAAATAATAAATTTAATTTTAAAGAAAAAGAATTTATAGAAACGGCTTCAACAAGACAAATGAATAATAAGATTTTAAATGAAATTGCAAAAGAAGTCGAAAATATAATAGTTTTGTCTGCTGATTTATCCAGCAGTACAAAAGTGAGAATTGAAAATGATTCTGATTATTCTGCATCTAATAGGGTAGGAAGAAATATTGCATTAGGAGTTCGTGAACATGCTATGGGAGCTATTGCCAACGGAATAGCTTTACATAAAGGATTTAATGTAATATGTTCAACATTTTTATCATTTTCAAATTATATGCTGCCCGCAATTCGTATGGCTTCAATTATGAAATTAAATGTTATGTTTGCGTTTTCTCATTCATCAATATATGATACACCTGATGGTATTACACATTTGCCAGTTGAACAGTTGGATCAGCTTCGTCTTATACCAGATTTAATAGTCTGTAGACCTTTTAATAGCAATGAAATTTATCAAGTGTATAAATGGTATTTTACCCAAAATCAGCCAATATGTTTATGTTTATCTCGTGGAGATATTGACTATTGTCCTTCAAATGAAGACATGAATAAAGGTGCATACAAATTGTTTATAGACAATTCTACAGATGCTTATATTATTTCATCAGGTAGTGAAATACCATTGGCAATTGAAGTAATGGATAAATTGGAAAATAAGTATAATATTAATGTAGTTAGTATGCTCAGTATAGAAATTTTCGAAAAACAAAACATTAAGTACAAAAATTCTATATTATCAAAACCTATTTTTGTTATAGAAAGTAGTACTTGTGTAAAATATCTTAAATATACTAATGAAAATAAAATATTTTCTGTAAATGTTTTTGGTAGCAGTGGAGATGAAGCAAATTTAAAGAAAAAATATGGTTATACGTCAAATATAATTGCTAAAAAAATTTTAAATTTATTAAAAGAACAATAAAATTTTAAAAAAATAAAAATTTTTATATTTTTTAAAATTAAATGTATAATAAACAAAAATATTCACAATATATTATTGTAAGGTTTATCCTTACATATTGAGAGACAGTTCTATGCTCTAAAAAAATCGTAATATTTGTATTTATAATTTTGATTATCAAACTTTTAAATACTTAGATGATTTACGGTTTCGAGTGTAAAAAACGTCTCTCTTTTTTTAAAAAAAAAGATGATAAATACAATATCATCTTTTTTAAATTTATATTAACGTTTGCTAAATTGTGGAGCCTTACGAGCCTTTTTAAGTCCATATTTTTTACGTTCTTTCTTTCTAGCATCACGTGTCACCAATCCTGCTTTTTTAAGTTCAGCTCTTAACTCTGGACGAAATTCTATCAATGCACGTGTAATTCCATGACGTAAAGCACCTGCTTGTCCTGATTTTCCACCACCATATATATTAGCTACTATATCAACACTGTTAACTGTGTCTGTTAAAACTAAAGGTTGTTTTACAATAGCAATTAAGGTATCTAAATCAAAATATTCATTAACTTTCATTCCATTAACTGTAATTTCACCACTACCTGTAGTAATTCTAACACGAGCTACTGAACATTTTCTTCTGCCTGTTCCTAAAAATTCTTGTGCTTTTGCTTTGCTTGATTTTGCTTTACTTGTTTTTGTAGTTTTTTTAGTTGAAGTTTTTGCTTCGCTAGAAGTTGTCTTTTTTGCATCTGATTTTTCAACAGCTTTTTTTGTAGTTTTCTTCACTTCTTTTTCTTTGATTTCTTCTGTCATTAATTATTACCTCCGTTCCAAACTTCTGGTTTTTGTGCTTGATTCTCATGTTCAGCACCTTTATATATGTGAACGTGTTTTGCCATTGTCCTTCCAAGTGAATTTTTTGGAAGCATACCTTTAATTGCACGAAGTAATGCAACATCACTATGTTCTTTCATCATAGTTTTGTATTGTGTGAGATGTAGTCCAGATTGATAACCTGAGTATCTCTTAAAATATTTTTGTTCTTCTTTTTTACCTGTTAAAACAAGTTTATCACTATTTAATATAATAACGTTATCTCCACAGTCTACATTTGGTGTAAAAGTAGGTTTATGTTTACCACGAAGTAATTTAGCAGCTTCGCTAGCAACTCTTCCTAATGCTTTACCATTGGCATCGATAATGTACCATTTCTTTTCAACTGTGGCAGGTTTTGCCATAATTGTTTTCATAAATATCTCTCCCTTAATAATAATAGTCCTTATTTCGCGTTCGGACTTAAGATTTCAATTCTTCCGTGTGGCAAAAGAATCAAATCTTTTGAGCAATACTTATAAAGTATATAAAAAATAAATGAGATTGTCAATAGAATTTTATGATTTAATTTAAAGATTACTCATTAATTATAAGATTTTATTCATACATAACTTCAAATGAATTGAAATTTATTATAATTAAAATAACGTTATTAACAAAACGGTTTTGTTTTGATTGTATATTTTTAAAATTTTAATAATTATTATAATTATTTATAGATAGTTTTATATGTAAAAACAATAGGTATAATGTAGCACATAATTCTTAATATATTTTAAAACTAATATTTGATATAAATTGTGTTATTAAGTTATAATGCGATTATAATTTGTAATTCTATATTAATTTATCCATTATCTTCAAAACTTTTTTATCTTGTTCACTAGTATCGGGTTTGTTTAATTGTTCTTTTATCTTTAATTTAATTTGTTCTTTTTCTAATAAATCAATATTAGATAAAAGACCATCAATTAGTTTTGATGCACTTGTTTTAAACTTTTCTTTATCTTTATCATTATTGTAGGTATCGACTATGATTTTGAAAGAAGATAAAGTCATTGTAAACTTTTCATCTATGGTATATATTTTTTGAGTATCAGCATTTTGTAAACTTTCTTGAACAAATTGTGCATTTTTTATATTTCTTTTTATTGAAATCAATGTTATAATAACACCGATTAAACTAAATACAATACTCCATAATGTGTTGCTAACGAATATTGATTTTGCTTCTTCGTTATTTGTAATTAAAGTACATATTGTTTTAAATCCTTCACTAAATCCAATGTTTAATTCTTTCATAGCGAAAAAAGTTTCAACAATTAACATTGATATTTCATTTAATAAAATTGACCAAATTGAAACCCATATATAAGTAAACCAATTTATTTTGTAATATTTTCTGTAAACAACAATTGATAAAGCGGCACTAATAGTTGCAATTATAGTAGAAAACACACCTAACTGATACATTAATCCCCATACAATTGCACCAGCTAAACAAATTACAAAACTTATAAATAATGCTAAAGGTAAAGAATTTTTCAATTTGTTGTTCATAAATACTCCTATTTTTAATTATTTTAACACATTTAAAAAGCAATGTAAATATATTATATATTTTTAGTATTGAAATAAATATACATATAATTAAAGATTATAAATAAGATTATAATAAATAATATTAATAAAAAACTTTTGATATTTTATTCATATTTTACGTTTAAAAGATATAAAAATTCTGGTTTAGCTATGTTAGTAGCTTTGAATGTCTTATAAATATTTCTTTTTAATTCATGCAAATCAATTTTATTCATTCCAACTTCTAACATGGTCCCTACTATGTTTCTAACCATTTTATATAAAAATCCATTGCCTGTTATATAAAAATATAGATATAAACCGTATTTTTTAAGTTTTACATTATAAATTGTACGAATGGTAGATTCATTTTCTGAATTAGAAGACCTAAAACCGCAAAAATCATGTGTTCCTAGCAATAATTTTATAAACTTTTTCATTTTTTTTATGTTAATATTTGGAGATACTTGCAGAGCATCTGTGTATAGCGGTAAATCAGTTTGGGACATATACATTTTGTATAAATAAGTTTTCTTTTTAGCAGAAAATCGTGCATGAATTTTAGTTGGCTGAATACTTAATATTCTAATACTTTTTGGTAGAAGTGCGTTAAGAGATTTTATCAATTTATATTGATCTATACTATTATTACATTCAAAATGTACTGGTTGAAAATAAGCGGACACTTTTGCATCTGTTCGTCCACTTGCTGTACATTTAATATCTTCTTTTAGTAAAAAAGATAATTTTTCTTCAATAGCTTGCTGAATAGTATTTGCATTTTTTTGTCTTTGCCAACCTGAATAATCTTGTCCATTGTATGTTATTATCATCAAATATCTCATATATTTATTATAACTTGTTTTCAAAATTAACGCAAACATTTGCTAAAATTATAAACTTGTTTTATACTTTATTCAAAGGGGAAAGTTATGAGAAAAGTGACGATTGATGGAAATTATGCTGCAGCAAATATTGCATATATGTTTAATGATGTTGCTTGTATTTATCCTATTACTCCCAGCAGTCCAATGGCAGAAAATTGCGACCAATTTGCTTATGAAAATAAAAAAAATATTTTTGGTAATAAGTTATTAATTACACAGATGCAGAGCGAAGGGGGAGTCGCTGGTGCAGTCCATGGTAGTTTAATTGCTGGAGCAAAAACTACAACTTTTACATCTAGTCAAGGTTTAATGTTAATGCTTCCTAATATGTACAAAATTGCAGGTGAAAGTTTACCAACGGTTTTTTATGTAGCGGCTCGTACAGTTGCTACACAAGCACTTAGCATATTTTGTGATTATAGTGATATTTATGCTTGTTTAAAAACAGGTTTTAATATAATTAATTGTTCAAGTGTTCAAGAAGTAAATGATATAGCTATTGCTTGCGAATTGGCAAGTCTAAAATCAAGTACACCATTTATTTGTTTTTTTGATGGGTTTAGAACAAGTCATGAATTAAATACAGTTTATATGTCAGAATTAGAGGATATTAAAAAAATCTTAGACAATAATGATATAATAGATTTCAAAAATCGTGCAATGAATAATCATAATCCTTTCTGTGCTGGGACTAATCAAAATCCTGACGTTTTTATGCAAAGTAGAATTCGAGCATTAGACAGATACAAAAATGTTATTGAAATTGTAAAAAATTCATTAAAAAAACAAAGTGAAATAACGAATAGAATTTATGATACAGTAGAATTTTATGGAGATGAAAATGCACGTGATGTAGTGGTTGCAATGGGAACGGCTGCAGATGTTTTAGTACTTGCAAAAAAACAATACAAAGGTAAAATTGGTATATTAAAAGTTAGATTATTAAAGCCTTTTGATGATAAAACTTTTATTGAAAAATTGCCTAAAAATGTTCGTAATTTAACAATACTAGAGAGAAATTTAGATGTAAATGGCATTGATACGCTGACTAGTTTTGTACTATCAAGTCTGCAAAAACACAGGATTCATGCAAATACATATTCGGGTTGCTATGGATTGGGTGGTAAAGAGTTTACACCAGATATGGCGATGTCTGTATTTGATAATATGCAAAATAGAAAAAAAGAGTTCTTTACACTTGGAGTGTATGATAATGTGACTCAAACAAATTTAGAAATAAAAGAAAAATTTGTTGATAATATATCTGATTTCAGTATGCGAGTTTATGGTTTAGGTAGCGATGGAAGTGTCAGTTCTGTTAAGAATATTATAAAAATTTTAGGTGAAGAAACTACAAGTTTTATGCAAGGATATTTTGACTATGATTCAAAAAAATC
>CALWTL010000009.1 GCA_944384445.1 uncultured Clostridia bacterium
TGAATAATTTGACAACAGTTCGTTGCGGAGAAAAAGAATCTCCAGAAAGTGCTTTAAAGAGATTTAAACGTAAATGTCAAAAAGACGGCATTATTGGAGATTTGAAAAAAAATATCGAATACAAAAAACCAAGTGTTCGTCGTAAAGAAAAAAGTAAAGCTGCTAGAAAACGTGCTATGAAACGTAATCGTTATTAATCACTAGTTTATACTAGTGTTTTTTATTAAATGATTAATAATAGTTAATATAATTTATTTTTATAAAATTATGATACGCTATTATTAATCAATTTTTATTTAAAATTTAATCTAAAAAAAATAAAATTTTAAAAATCAAATTTTGAATATTAAAACATTTTATTTTTTAATTTTATTTGGTATAATTAGTCTATGGATTATAAATCATTACTTAATAAAGAACAATATGAAGCTGTGGTGTGTACAGATGGTCCAGTTTTAGTTAGTGCTGGAGCAGGAAGTGGTAAAACACGCCTTTTGACATATAGAATTGCATATCTTATTACAGAGTGCAATGTACCTGCACAAAATATTTTAGCAATAACATTTACAAACAAAGCTGCGAATGAAATGAAAGAAAGAATACAAAAAATAGCTCCAAATGGCGAACTTGTGAATGTTAGTACTTTTCATAGTTTTTGTGCTAGAATGTTAAGAGCATATTCTAGTTTTATTCCAAATTATAAAGAAAATTTTACTATTTATAGTGAAAATGATATCAGCAAATTAATGAAAGATATCTTTAAACAAATGAATATTACTGAAGAAAATATTAAAGATAATTTTAAACATAGCATTTCAGTGATTAAAAATGATAATATGTCTATTGATGAATATGTTAATATATTTAAGTATGATGCTAATATAGTTGAATTTGAAAGATTTTATAGAATTTACCAAAATGAACTTATAAAAAATAATGCAATGGATTTTGATGATTTGTTGATTAATTTTTATAATTTGATTAATTTAAATAAAGATGTATTAGATAGTATACAAAACAAATACACATATTTTAGTGTAGATGAATTTCAAGATACAAATAAAATTCAATACGATATAATTAAATTGCTTGCATCTAAAACAAAAAATTTGTTAATTGTTGGTGATGAAGACCAATCTATTTATGGTTGGAGGGGAGCTAATATTGATAACATTTTCAATTTTACAAAAGATTTTCCGAATGCTAAAATATTTAAACTAGAACAAAATTACCGTAGTACAAAGAAAATTTTAGATAGAGCTAATTTAATAATAAAAAATAATCGCAATCGTTTAGACAAAAAATTATTTACAGAAAATGAAGATGGCACAGATGTTTTTTATTATCAAGCGATGAGTGAAACAGATGAGGCAGATTTTGTCATTCGAATGCATGAAGATGGTGTTCCATATAATGAAATGGCAATATTAATGCGATTAAATGCTCTAAGTAGGACATTTGAAGAAAAAATGCTTAATTATAATATTCCACATATTATGTATAATGGCTTTAAATTTTTTGAACGTGCTGAAATTAAAAGTGTTCTTGCCTATTTAACTGCAATAGTCAATCCTAGTGATGATATAAGTTTCGCAAGAATTATTAATTTCCCAAAGCGTGGTATAGGTGAAACAAGCATTGAAAAATTGGTTGAAATTTCAGCTAAAAATCACATTCCAATCAAAGAAGTTGTAATGAATTATGAAAATGAAATTTTACCTACAGCTCTAAAGGATAAATTAAAAGATTTAAAAGAATTGTTTTTAGATTTGCAAGAAAATATTGATAAATTAAGTATGTATGAATTTTTTACATATATGCTAGATAAAACTAAAATATTAAAATCTTTTGATTTAGAAAACGAGCAAGATTATGAAAGATTTTTAAATATTAACTCGCTTGCAAATTCTGTTCGCGAATATGAAGAAACTAATCTAAATGCTACAATTATTGATTATCTTCAATCAGTCACATTATCTAGTGCAATGGATAATGACGATGGTAAAGGTGTTGTTATTGCGACAGTACATGGAGCTAAAGGACTTGAATTTGATACTGTATATATTGTAGGTTGTGAAGAAAAAATATTTCCAATTTCACGTGAAGACAGTGAAGATATTGAAGAAGAAAGACGTTTAATGTACGTGGCTATAACTAGAGCTAAAAAAAATTTAATTTTAACTAGCAGTTCATCAAGATTCATGTATGGCAAGAGAGAATATAGTGTCAAGTCACGTTTTTTGTATGAATTAGGACTCGTATCAGATAGACAAATAAATTCAGGCTATAAGGCATATAATAATTACAATAGATATAATAATTTTGATACTAATAATATGTATAACAATTACAGTAAAAATGGAGGAAATATGAATAATTTAGAATCAAATCAAAATAAAACTTTTAACTATACTTTTAATAAAAATACAATTGAAAAGAAATCTATAGATTTTTCAAAAATAAAAACAGGAGCAAAAGTAAGTCACCCTAAATTTGGTTTAGGTGTTATTACTGAAGTGACTCCAAATTCAAGTAATCATTGTGTAAAAATTAAATTTGATGGAGTAGGTGAAAAGATGCTATCACTTGATTATGCACCTATTGAGTTCGTTGATTAATTTTATAACAAATTTGTATCTTATTATTTAATTAAGGGGTAAAATGGACAAACTTGAACGTTTAAAATGGTTAACTAAAGAAGTTAACAAGCATAATAAAAACTATTATGTATACGATAATCCAACAATATCAGATGCTGAATATGATAAACTTTATGATGAATTAGTTGATTTAGAAAAAGAATTGAATTTTTCGTATCCTGATAGTCCAACTTCTAAGGTCGGAGATGATGTTTTAGTCAAATTTGAAAAACGAAAACATGAATTTCCACTATATAGCCTTAATAAACTTAAAGACTTTGATGATTTAGGAAAATGGATAATTGACATGCAAAAGGTTAGTAAAAATCCTAACCTTGATTTTTCGCTTGAATATAAATACGATGGTTTGAAAATCGTAGTAGAATATTTAGACGGTAAATATAAATCTGCAACGACACGTGGCAATGGTAAAATTGGAGAAGATGTCACAAAACAAGTAAAAACGATTAAAAGTGTTCCAATGAATATACCATTTAAAAATAGATTAATTGTTCAAGGCGAATGCATGATGACCAATAAAGCATTTGAAGAATATAATAAAACCGCAGATATACCTTTAAAAAATCCACGTAATGGTGTTGCGGGAGCAGTTAGGAATTTAGATCCAAAAGAAACTGCAAAAAGGAAATTAGATTTTTTTTGTTATGATGTATCATTTATAGAAGATTATCAAATCAATTCCCAAAAAGATATGCATGAATTTATTATTAGTCAAGGGTTTTTGACAGGAGACTATTTTAAGATTATAAAAAATTTGAAACAAGCAGAAGATGAAATTAATAAAATAGATAAGATTAAAAACAATTTAGATGTAATGATAGACGGTATGGTTATAAAAGTAAATGATAGTGCAATAAGGGAAAACATTGGTTATACTAATAAATTTCCTAAATGGGCAATAGCATATAAATTCAAACCTATTGAACTCTCTACTATTTTAAAAGATGTCGTTTGGCAAGTTGGCAGGACTGGTAAAATTACTCCGATAGCAATTCTTGAACCTATTGAATTGTCTGGAGCAACTGTAAGTAGAGCAACTCTTAATAACATACAAGACATAGAACGAAAACAAATTAGCATCAATAGTAGAATTTTTGTTAGACGTAGCAACGAAGTTATTCCAGAAGTAATGGGACTTGCGGAAAAATCTGATGATGCAATTGAAATTCGAGCTCCAAAATTTTGTCCTAGTTGTAATAGTGAATTAAAAACTATAGGAGCCAACTTGTTTTGTGTAAATCATAAACATTGTTATGAACAAATTGTTGACCGTCTGACACAGTTTGTTTCTAGAAATGCTTTTAATATTGAGGGATTAAGCGAAAAAACATTGAATTTGTTATATAATAAATTTGATATTTCATATCCTTATGAATTATTTACTATAACGCCTGAAATGTTGGAAGGATTAGACGGATTTAAAGATAAAAAGATAAATAACTTAATAAATAGTATTGAAAAAAGTAAAAACATTGAATGGTCAAATTTTATTTTTTCTTTAGGAATATTATATGTTGGAGATAAAACAGCTTTTGTTCTTAGCAAAAAATTTAATTCTATTGATGAATTAAGATTAGCAAAATTTGAAGATTTAATTTGTATAGACGATGTAGGAGAAATAGTCGCAAGTAGTATAATTGAATATTTTCAAGATGAAGATAATATTCAAAACATTAATAAATTATTGGAATTAGGTGTAAAAATTAATTTTCCAAATTCTGAAATTAAAGAAAATTATTTTACTAACAAAACAATAGTTTTAACTGGTGCACTTGAAAATTTTTCTAGACCTGATTTAACTAAACTATTATCAAATTATGGTGCAAATGTCACATCAAGTGTAAGCAAAAAAACTAATTTAGTGATAGCGGGCACAGATGCTGGTTCAAAACTTGACAAGGCAAAAGAATTAAATATTGAAATTATTGATGAAAATACATTATTACGTATATTATCTGAAATTAATTCAGCAAATGACTAATTTTAATATAACATATCTAAATACGAAAAATATCACTTGTTTAAAGTGATTTTTTTATTATATTTGTTCAATTTAATTTGAATAATCATAAAATTTTTGATATAATTAACTTATTCAAATAAGTCGAAACTTTGACGGTAGTTTTGTGATTTATTATAAATGGGGTATGAATGATTACTTTTAAAGAAATTGAAATGGCAGGGTTTAAGTCCTTTGCTGACGAAACACATATTAATTTTGATGGCGGTATTACTGCCATTGTTGGACCTAATGGGTGTGGTAAATCAAATGTTAGTGATGCTATTCGTTGGGTTTTAGGTGAACAATCTAGTAAAGCTTTGCGTGGTAAATCTATGCAAGATGTTATTTTTGCTGGTACTGAAAAACGTAAAAAATTAAGTTATTGTGAAGTGTCTTTAATTTTTGACAATACAAATAAGTGGTTTAATATCGAATATGACGAAGTTGTTATTACAAGAAAACTATATAGAAGTGGAGAAAGTGATTATCAAATTAATAGAAAACCATGCAGATTGAAAGATATTAGAGATTTATTATATGATAGTGGTATTGGTAAAGATGGATATTCAATTATAGGTCAAGGTCGAGTTGAAGAAATTATTCAATCAAAACCAGAAGAAAGACGTGCAATATTTGAAGAAGCTGCAGGTATTGCAAAATATAAAGCTAGAAAGGTTGAAACTGAAAACAGACTTGAAAGAGTACGAGATAATCTTAGCCGTGCAGGAGATATAATAGGAGAAGTTGAACGAAGGTTAGGTCCATTAAAAAAACAGAGTGAAGATGCTAAAAAATATTTGGAATATAGAGATATTTTAAAAAATTTAGAAATAAATGCGTATATATATCAATATGACCATGCAGCCCAAACTAAAAATGAAATTAATGAGAAGTTGCAAGGTTATAGAGATAATTTAAATATTTTAGATAATAGTTTACAAACAGAACAAGCTAAATATGATAAATCATTGAATGAGATTAATCAATTAGATAAAAAAGCAAGCGAATTGCATGAACAAGTTTTACATAACACTGTGGCACTTGAAAAAAAACAGGGAGACACAAGATTATTAAATGAGCAAACTAAATATCTAAAAGAACAATTAGATAGATTAAATAATGATTATGAAAATTATAAAATAGATTATAATCAAAAATTAGCACTTATACAATCTGCAACAATGCTTCGTGATGAAGAAAAAGAAAACTTAAATAAATTGTATTCAGAATCACAAACTGTATCAGAAAGATATCTTCAACTAATTGATGAATTAACCAAAAGTGAAGGAGAAAAAGAACAAAATCAACGAGCAATGATTGATAATTTAGCTAAGTTGACTGATATAAAATCTAATCTTTCAGCATATATTGCCAAGCGTGATACAATGCGTGAAAATATTAACCAAGATAGAGAAAAATTAAATGAATTAAATACCCAAAAATCAAATATTCAAAATGAATATACAAAATTACAAAATGAAGTTGAATCAATAAAGGATACTCAAAATACTAAATCAGAAAACATATCAAAAATTAATCAAAAAATACAATCTATTAATCAATCAATTGAAGATATAAATTCTAGAATTTATGCGTTGAAAACTAGTATATCAAATGATACAAATAGAAAAAATATTTTATCTAATTTACAAGCAGATTTCGAAGGTTATCAGTTTGCAGTCAAAAGATTATTACAAGAAGGCAAAAATAATCCTAAACTAAGTAATGCAATAAAAGGTGTAATTGGTAATATTATTTCTGTTGAACCAAAATTTCAACAAGCTATTGAAATAGCTCTAGGTGGTAATATTCAAAACATTGTCACAAAAGATGAAAATGATGCAAAAATTTTGATAAATTATTTAAAGGAATCACGATTGGGTAGAGCGACATTTTTACCTATAAGTGCAGTTAAACCAAGAAGCCTATCATCATCTGATAAAACTTATTTAACTAATAATGGCTGTTTAGGAATAGCAAGTGAATTGGTCAATACTGACACAATGTTTAAACCAGTAATAGAAAGTTTATTGGGTTCAACTGTCGTTTGTGATAATTTAGATAATGCAGTAATATTAGCAAAAAAGAGCAATTATTCATTTAGAATTGTCACTTTAGAAGGAGATGTATTATCACCACAGGGTAGTATGTCTGGTGGTAGCAAAAAGAGTAATGATAGTTCTTTGCTTAGTAAAGAAACTGAAATAAA
Organism: uncultured Clostridia bacterium; assembly: GCA_944384445.1. Lineage (GTDB taxonomy): Bacteria > Bacillota > Clostridia > Christensenellales > UBA1242 > Onthoplasma. The sequence continues at coordinate 6,872 of CALWTL010000009.1, forward strand.
AAATTTAACAAAAAATATTGAAGACAAAACAAAAGAACTACAAACAGATGAAAATCAACTTCAATCTTATATCTCTGCAATGTCTAAATTAAAAGATTTGTTAGAAAATGAGAATTTATCTTTGCAAACATTAAATAATGAGTTTTATTCAAAAAATACAAAATTAGAAGCTATAAAGCAAAACATTGATTCATTAGATGAAGACATATTTAGTTTAAATAGTCAATTAAAAATTGCTGAAAATATTGTAAATGATCTTGAATCCAAGATTAATTCTATAGATAAAGTTGAATTAGAATATGCAACTTCTCAAGCAAAAGCTGGAGAGTTTAATGATGGTAATAAAAATGCTTATGAAGAATTAAAACAAAAACGCGATGAATATCAGGAAAATATGATGCAGTTAAAAGTAAAAATCGCATCAATTGAAGAAAAAATAAAATCATTAAATAAGGATATCGAAAGTTATACATCAGATATTGAAAATGTGAAAAAATCAATGCAAAAAATTGAACTAGAACTCACTTCTCAGAAAAAAGTTTATGATGAAGCAATGGCAATTAACAAATCACAAAATGAAGATTCTGAAATTGAAGCAATTAAACGCACGATTGAAGAATTGAATGCAAAGTTATCACAATTTGATGAATTTAAACAAACATTAATGAAAGAGTTAAAAGATTTGGACGATAAAAAATCTGTATTGTCGAATGATATTGCTCGATTAAATAATAAGATTTATCAAGAAGAAACTAGACTCCAAAAAGTAGATTTAGATATAGAAAATATGCAAGAACGTATTTTTGAAGAATATGAAATGACATATAATGATTGTTTACCATTCAAAGACCAAGATGAGAATTTTGATATAAAAGATGTAATGATTAGAATTAGTAAAATTAAAAATCAAATTACATCTCTTGGATATGTAAACATAAATGCAATTGAAGAATATAAATCTGAAGGTGCTAGATATGAAGAAATGAATTCTCAAATTGAAGATTTGAAGAAAGCAGAAGAAGATGCTGTTAAAATTATCAAAGATTTATCGGCAGAAATGTTAGAAAAATTCAATACAGAATTTGTAAAAATTCAAGAAAATTTCACAAAAGTATTTAAAGAGTTGTTTGGCGGTGGTAATGCAAGACTTGAGCTGCTTCCTAGTGAAGACCCATTATTAGCAGGAGTAGAGATTATTGCTCAACCACCTGGTAAAGTTCTACAACAAATATCATTGTTGAGCGGTGGCGAAAAAACAATGACAGCAATAGCAATATTGTTTGCAATTTTAAAATTAAAGCCTATGCCATTCTGTTTCTTAGATGAAATAGAAGCGGCACTTGATGACGCAAATATTGAAAGATATGCTAGATATTTGAAAAGATTTAGCGATGAAACTCAATTTATTGTAATCACACATAGAAAACCTACTATGGAACTAGCAGATTCTTTATATGGTGTGACAATGGAAGAAAAAGGTGTCAGCAAAATTGTATCAGTAAAACTCAGCGATGCCGTAAAAGTTGTAGACACAAATTCTTAATATTTTTACAATATATAGTGTATATAATTATAAAATATACACTAAATATTTTATTATCAGGAGTGTTATGGGAATATTTAAAAAATTTTTTGACAAATTAAAATATACTTTTAAAAAGACAGAACTTAATGACGATTTTTACGATGAATTAGAGTCAATATTAATTTCTAGTGATATGGGAGTTGAAACTGCAATTGAAATCATGGATGATTTGCGTTTAATTTGCAAACAAAAACTAATAAAGGATACTGAACATGCTCAAATAGAATTAAAACAAATTTTAATTAATCGTTTGAATGCTAATGAAATTGAATTTAATTATCCATTAATAATTACAGTTGTAGGTGTTAATGGTGTAGGTAAGACAACTTCTATTGCTAAGATGACAAAATATTTTTTGAATAAGAAAAAATCAGTTATATTAGCAGCTGGAGATACCTTTCGTGCTGCGGCAACTGAGCAATTGTCAAATTGGGCAGACAGATTAAAGGTTAAGATAATCAAACAAGGTGAAGGAGCAGATTCTGCAGCAGTTGTATTTGATGCAATTACTAGCATGAAAGCAAAAAATAATGATGTTCTTATAGTCGATACTGCTGGCAGACTTCATACTAAAACTAATCTTATGAAAGAATTAGAAAAAATAAATAATATTATTAACCGCGAGTATCCGGAAGCTAAAAAATTAAATTTAATTGTCTTAGATGCTTCAATTGGACAAAATTCTATTGTCCAAGTAAAAGCCTTTAAGGATAGTGTAAATATAGATGGTATTATTTTAACTAAACTTGATGGAACTGCTAAGGGTGGAGTTGTTTATCCTATAATAAATGATTTAAACGTTCCAATTATATTTACGGGATTTGGTGAAGGTGTTGACGATTTAGATTTATTTAATAAAGAAAGTTTTGTTGATAAAATTTTAATGTAATTGTTAATTATAATAGGTGATATAATGGATATAAAAAGACGTGTAGAAATCGCAGTTTTAGTCAAGTATTATGGTAATTTACTTACTGATAAACAACGTAAAATTATTGAAATGTATGTAGATAATAATTTGTCACTTCAAGAAGTAAGTGAAGAATTAAATATTACAAGACAGGCAGTAAAAGATACATTAGACAATGCTATATTTTCTTTGGAATCTACTGAAAATAAATTGCATTTTATTGCTCGCGATGATAAAATAAAAGAATTGTTAGAAAATAAACTACCTAACCAATTAGATATAACGACAAGGTTAGAAATAATTTCAATTTTGGAGGATAATTAATGGCACTTTTTTCTAGCTTAAGTGAAAGATTAAATCATATTTTCAGTAAAATGACTAAGCATGGCAAACTGACAGCATTAGAGATAAAAGAGGCAATGAGAGAAATACGTGTGGCACTTTTAGAAGCTGATGTCAATTTTTCTGTTGTAAAAAGTTTTATTGCTAAAGTTAGTGAACTTGCCATAGGAGAAGAAATTTTAAAAAGTCTTACACCAACTCAACAAGTTATAAAAATAGTTAGAGATAACTTAATTGAATTGATGGGTGGAGAAAATCAAAAATTAAATATATCTCCAAAACCGCCAACTGTCATTATGATGTGTGGTTTACAAGGTAGCGGTAAAACAACATTTGCTGGTAAACTTGCTCTTAAATTAAAAAAAGAAGGCAAAAAACCACTTTTAGTAGCTTGTGATATTTATAGACCAGCAGCAATAGAGCAATTAAAAGTCTTGGGCAAATCAATACAAGTAGATGTATTTGAACGCGGAACTAATAATCCTGTCAAGACATGTAAAGAAGCTATACAATATGCTGAAAAATTTAGTATTGATACAGTTATAATAGATACAGCTGGCAGATTGCAAATTGATGAAAAATTAATGCAAGAGTTAAAAGAAATAAAAAAAGAAATTAATCCAACTGAAATTTTATTAGTAATTGATGCTATGATTGGTCAAGAAGCTGTGTCTGTTTCTACAGCATTTAATGACGCATTAGATGTTTCAGGCGTTGTTTTAACTAAAATTGATGGAGATACACGTGGTGGAGCAGCTTTATCAATAAGAGCAGTAATAGGAAAACCTATTAAATTTGTCGGAGTTGGTGAAAAATTGACAGACATTGAACCATTCTATCCTGACAGAATGGCATCTCGAATTTTAGGTATGGGAGATGTTTTAACCTTAATTGATAAGGCTCAAGAAGCTGTTGATGAAAAAACAGCAAAAGAATTAGAAAGAAAATTTAGAGAAAATAGTTTTGACCTTAATGATTATATTGAACAAGTTAATTCATTGAAAAAAATGGGTGGATTGAAATCTGTTTTGTCTATGATGCCTGGAATAGGTGGAAAGCTTAAACAAATTGAAGAACAAATTGATGAAAAAAAATTAGAAAAAAATAAGGCTATTATTCAATCTATGACACCAAAAGAACGTGCTAATCCGGATATAATTAATGGTAGTAGGCGACAACGTATTGCAAAAGGTGCTGGGGTTGAAGTTAGCGATGTCAATATGTTAATAAAACAATTTAATCAAAGTAAAGAAATGATGAAAATGATGAAAAATCCAAAAGCCTATGGTGGTAAAATGGCTATGATAAAAAAATTAATGGGTAGTTAAGTGTCTTTTGCTAAATTAAATTTTGCATTGCATTTAAACTATTATATTTATTATCATTATTTTTGAAAAAACTCTTTACAAATATAATTTTGTTTGTTATAATGTAAAGTGAAAATGCTTTACAGATAAATATAATTAATAAAAGTTTATCTTTAAAGTAATGATAACATAATAAAGGAGAAAATAATATGGCAGTTAAAATTAGATTAACTCGTTTAGGAGACAAAAAATCACCTTTTTATCGTGTGGTTGTAGCCGATTCACGTGTTGCAAGAGATGGCAAATACATTGAACAAATTGGTACTTATAATCCATTAGTAGAAGTTGATAAACAACTTAACATCAATAAAGAACTTGCTGTAAAATGGTTAAAAAATGGTGCTCAACCTACAGAAACTACAAAATCAATTCTTCAAAGAGTTGGAGTTTTGGAAGTAAAAGGAAATTCTGTTCCTAAAACAAACAATAAAAAGAAAAAATCATAAGCACAGGGAGTGAATTATGAAAGAGATGTTAGAGTATATCGTCAAAAATATGGTTTCCAATCCTGAAGCTGTTGAAATAATTGATGAGAGCAAAGGCAAAACTAAAATATTTAAAGTACTTGTTTTAAAAAAAGATTTAGGTAGTGTTATTGGAAGAAATGGAGTAATTGCTAACGCAATTAGAACAGTAGTCAAAAGTCTAGGCTCAGGTAAAGAAAAATTAATTATAAAATTTGATGATAAAGACAACTAATATTCTAGGTAATTATATGGATAAAAAATTATTAGAAATTGGGAAAATTGTGCGACCTCACGGCATCAAAGGTGCAGTTAAAGTAATTACTTACCTTGATGACGTGAATTTTTCTATATTTAACAAAATTTTTATTGGTAATAAATTAGAAAAAGCAAATATTGTTAAGGTCTTACCTTTAAATAATGATGCTTATTCCGTGACAATTGATATTATTCCAAATATTGAATCTGCTGAAAAATATCGTAATAAAAATATTTACATTGATAGGTCAGAGTATAAAGAATTTGAAAACAAAATTTATTTGTCTGATTTAATTGGTTCGTCAGTGTTAGATGAAAACAATAATAAATTAGGTGAATTAGTTGATTTTGATGATTTTGGTGCAAGTGTTATTTTACAAATAAAATCAGGAGCAGTCACTTATTCTTTACCTTTTGTTGAAGATATCATTATTTATGATAAAAAATTAAATTCGTTTGTCACTACTAAGAAAAAATTTGAGGATTTGCGAATATGAAAATAGATATATTAACATTATTTCCTGAAATGTTTGCTCCTTTAAAAGAAAGTATAATTAAAAGGGCTGTTGATAGTAAAAAAGTTGAAATAAATATAATTAATATCCGCGAATTTGCTAATCCACCTCATTATAAATGTGATGATGAACCATTTGGTGGTGGAGCGGGAATGATAATGATGTGTGAACCAATTTATAAAGCAATTGAAAGTATTAAAACTGATAATTGTAAAATATTTTATATGTCACCAAGAGGAGTTGTTTTTTCACAAGAAAAAGCACAAGATATGTTAAACTTTAATCATATAATAATTTTGTGTGGTCACTACGAAGGAGTTGACCAAAGAATTATTGATTTTTACAATATTGAAGAAATTTCAATAGGTGATTATGTATTAACTGGTGGAGAATTACCTGCTATGGTTATAACAGATACAATAGTTAGATTATTGCCTAATGTTATTACTCCAGAAAGTATATTAGATGAAAGTTTTTCTGATGGACTTTTAGAATATAATCAGTATACTAGACCATCAAATTTCTTAGGAATGGAAGTCCCTAAAGTTTTATTAAGTGGAGATCATAAAAAAATTGCTGAGTTTAGGAAAAATCAATCAATTGAATTAACCAAAAAAAATCGTCCAGATTTACTGAAAGATAAATAAAATTTATTATTAAAATTCAAATAAAACTATAAAATAATAAGATTTTTAAAATATTAAAAAATTAACAAAATAACATTGAGTTTATTTTGTTTTTTTGTTATAATCATTAAATGATTAATTGGTTTCCAGGTCATATGAGTAAAACATTAAAACAAATGCAGATAGATAGTAAAATCTGTGATTGTTTTTTATACGTCCTTGATTCGCGTTGTCCATTATCTTGTATTAATCCAGAGTTTGTTAAAGTTATAGGCAGTAAACCAATTATTTTTATTTTAAATAAGTCCGATTTAGTTGAAAAATATGACATCGAAAAATTTATTAAATATTTTAATTTACAAGGAAATAATTGTATAAGTTTAAATTCTACAATTTCAGGTAGTAGTAAAATAATTATCAATACTATTAAAAATGTTTTTAAAAATAAGTTAGAAAATAATAAAAAAAGAAATGTCAACTTTATTATTAGGGCAATGGTATTAGGTATTCCAAATTCTGGTAAATCAACTATTGTAAACAATTTATGCGGAAAATCAAGAGCAATTACAGGAAACAAAGCTGGTGTGACAAGAAGTAAACAATGGGTTAAATTAGATAATTTTGTTGAAATAATGGATACACCAGGTGTTTTATTACCAAATTTCGAAAATGAAGAATATGCTTATAATTTGGCAATCACTGGTGCAATTAAAGATGAAATTTTGAATCTACCTGATATTGCAATTCAATTAATTAAAAAATTCAAAAAGATGAATTTATTAACTATATTAAATACTAAATACAGTATAGATATTAAAGATAATACTCAAGAAATTGATATTTTAAAATTTATTGGGAAAAAACGTGGTTGTATTCTAAAAGGTGGCGAAATCGACATTGATAGAAGTGCAAAAGTTTTACTTACAGATTTTAGGTCTGGAAAACTAGGAAAAATTTGCTTGGAGATTATATGATAGACACAAAAAAAATTTTTGAATATGATAAAGCCTTTATTTCAAATAGTATAAAATACATTGCAGGTATAGATGAAGTAGGTCGAGGTCCTTTAGCTGGTCCAGTTGTCACAGCTGCAGTTATTATGCCGTATAATGATGAAGATTTGATTGATGGTGTATTTGATAGCAAAAAAGTGAATAAGAAAAATAGAGAAAAATTATTTGATTTAATTTGCAAAAAAGCAATTAGTTTTGCAATATCTGTTCAAGATGTTAATGTTATTGATAATATAAATATACTTAATGCTACTATAAAGTCAATGAAAGATTCTTATGAACATTTGAAAATTAAACCTGATTTATTGCTTATTGATGCTGTTAAACTCAATATTTCAAAAAATGAAATTTCTATTATAAAAGGTGATGCTACTAGTTATGCAATTGCATGTGCTTCTATTATTGCTAAAGTATATCGTGATAGATTGATGCAAGAATATTCAAAAATTTATCCTGAATATAATTTTGAAAATAATGTTGGATATGGTACAAAAAAGCATATTGAAGCAATCAAAAAATTTGGAGTGACACCTTTACATAGACTAACATTTTTAAAAAATATTATAGGAGAAGATGAATGCAAAAAAATATCTATGGAAAGAGAAGCGAAATAATAGCTCAAAATTATTTAAAAAAGAATAAATATAAGATTTTACATACAAATTATTCTAATCAACTCGGAGAAATAGATATTATTGCAAAAGACAAAAATGGATACATTGTATTTATTGAAGTCAAGTCTAGAATGAGCAAAAAATTTGGAGACCCATTAGAAGCAATTGATTTAAAAAAACAGCAAAAAATTAAAAATGTCGCTATTTCATACTTAAAATCACATAAATTAATGGATAATAATTGTAGATTTGATGCAATATCAGTATTAGGAGATACAGATGATGATATAAGACATGTCATAGATGTATTTTAATCAATAATTTTAATTTTTTGATTCATTAATATATTTACAACGTAATTATGATAATTTTAATATTAAAATATATTTAATATTGATTTTAATAACTAATTATGTTAAACTATTTATAATAAATTTATAATTTTTGGAGAAAATCATGAATAATTTAATAAATGAAAAAACATACAATGTTAATCATTTTAAAGATACATTAAATAAAATAAAAGCCGATTGTGGTGAAAATAGCTATGAATATGTTAATTTTTTGAATAAAAATATAAATATTATCCTAAAATTACCAATTGAGCAAATATATTTTTATGCAAGAGAAAATCGTAGACTTTTTACAAAAGACAATATATTAAAGATAAAGAAAAAAGTTTCTGAAATTCCACTATCATCAAAAGACAATACAAATATTATTTTAAATTTCATTTTATATGTTTTTACAGCAACAGAACAAGATAAGTTTACTTATTATCTAACTGATGGAGAAATACCAGTTGTAGAAATAGATGAACAAAAGTCAACATATAAACATATTCCATATTCAATTAATTTAGATGCCTTAGACAAAAAAATATTAGATTCGAAAAATGCGAACATTTGTTATCAATATGCTAAAGAAATTCAAAATAGAGATTTGCCAAAATTACTTTTAATCAATAAATTAGGTAAAGTAGTTATTGATAGTAAAGACCAAAATATAAATTTCAAATTTGCTATTGATATATTTAATGCTAATGTTGAAGCACATAAAAAAGTTATAACAGATGAAAATTTGAAAAGTATGATTGATGAGCAAATAAAATTGCGTGATAGTATGTTAATTGGTGAAGATGTTTAATTAGCATGATAAATTTTTGTTTGATAATTTATTCAAAAACAATCAAAAAATAAATAATCATTTAAAATTTTTTAAAAATACTTGCAAAATATAATAATATATGTTATTATATCAAAACGTTGACGGTCCGCTGTATTCCAATTATAAGAACGTCAAGAAGGAGGTAAGTATGACTATTATCGACCAAATCGAAAAAGAACAATTACGTAGCGATATTACTTCTTTTAATATTGGAGACACCGTACGAGTTATGGTTAAAGTCAAAGAAGGAGATAAAGAACGTATCCAAGCATACGAAGGCGTAGTAATTGCAAAGAAAGGAACTGGTATTAGAGAAACCTTTACTGTTAGACGTGTGTCATTTGGTATTGGTGTTGAACGTACTTTCCCTATCAATAGTCCACGAATTGATAAAGTTGTAGTGGTAAGAAAGGGTAAAGTTAGACGTGCAAAAATCTATTACATTCGTGATCTTTCTGGTAAAGCGGCGAAAGTTAAAGAAGTTAAATAAGGCAGAAATGCCTTTTTTTCTTTTGTTTTTATTCAAACATTTGTTCGACAAAATGCTTGACAAATTTTTCTTTTATATGATATTCTCAAAACAAAGAGGAAAAAATGTTAGCAAAAATATTATCTTATGGTTTAAATGGTATAAATGGTTATCCTGTGGAAATACAGTTAGATATTAATGCTGGTTTACCAGGATATGATGTTGTTGGCTTGGCAGACACTGCAATTAAAGAAAGCAAATCAAGAGTAAAAGCTGCAATTAAAAATAGTACTTTTAATTATCCTATTAATAAAATAATTATAAATTTAGCACCTGCTGATACAAAAAAAGAAGGGAGCATGTATGATTTACCTATAGCACTAGGTATCTTAGTTGCAGAAGAAATAATTACTAACAAATCATTAGAAAATTTTGTTGTACTTGGTGAATTATCTTTAAATGGAGAAATTCGAAAATTAAATGGTATTCTTCCTATGCTAATAAGTGCAAAGCAGATGGGTTATAACAAATTTATTATACCTAAAGAGAATGCAATGGAAGCGTCATTTATTGATGAAATTGAAGTTTATCCAGTTGATACTTTAAAACAAGTCGTAGCTTTTTTAAAAGGAGAAGTTATACTTGAAAAAAATAATTGTAAAACTTTTGAATCAGTATTAAGAGAGCATGATTACAAGCATGATTTCGCTTATGTTAAAGGTCAGGCAAGTGCAAAAAGGGCTATGGAAATTGCTGCAGCTGGCGGACATAATATTATTTTAATAGGTCCTCCTGGTGCAGGTAAAACAATGCTTGCCAAATGTTTTCCTTCAATTCTACCTGATTTAACATTTGAAGAAAGTTTAGAAGTGACCAAAATTCATAGTGTTGCTGGAGTTTTAGACCCAAAACAAGGAATTGTAGTTGAAAGACCATTTAGAAGTCCACATCACACTGCAACATTAATTGCTTTAACAGGTGGGGGACAAAAAGCAAAACCGGGTGAAATTAGTTTAGCACATAATGGTGTATTGTTTTTAGATGAAATGCCTGAATATGCTAGAAACACGATAGAAACTCTACGTCAACCAATGGAAGACGGATATATTACTGTTGCTAGAAATGCTATGACAGTTCAATATCCTGCTAATTTTATATTGGTTGCTAGCATGAATCCTTGTCCTTGTGGATATTATGGTAGTAGCACTAACCAATGTAAATGTACTGCTAATGCTATACATAATTATTTATCAAAAATTAGTGGACCATTGCTAGATAGAATTGATTTACATATTGAAGTAGATAGTATTAATTATGAAGATTTAGCTCACTATAAGTTGGAAGAATCAAGTAAAGAAATAAAAAAAAGAGTGAATAATGCTAGAAAAATACAATTAAATAGATTTAAAGATTCTAACATTTATTCAAATGCTAAAATGAATGAAAAAGAATTCAAAAAATATTGTGTTCTCAATAAAGAATGTACAGATTTATTAGAGATTGCATTTAAACGTTTTAACATGACTGCTAGAGCATATAATCGTATACTAAAAGTTGCTCGCACAATTGCAGATCTTGATGGTAAAGAATTTATTGAAAAAAAACATCTAATGGAAGCAATTCAATATAGAACATTAGATAAAAAATATACGGTGTAAAATGACTATAGACGATAGAAATATAATTTGGTTAGATTTATTTAGTTTTTTAACTTACCAAAAGAAAATTAAAATTTTAGAAATATTTGATAAAGGAAAAGACATCAAACTGTCTTTTTTATCAAATAGATATATAAGAGATATATTAACAGATTCTGAAATTAATAAAATGTCTAATTTGTTAGATAACCAGGTCTTAGATAGATATATTCAAAAGTTTGAAAGTGATAATATTATAATGATTACAATCAATGATGATAGGTACCCTAAATTATTAAAAGAAATTAATTCGCCACCGCTTTGCTTGTATTGTAAAGGTAATATTCAATTGTTAAATACATTATCTGTTGCTGTTGTAGGTACTAGAAGACCTACAGATTATGGGATTGTCACTACTAAGCAATTTGTAACCGAATTATGTAAAAATGATGTGACCATAGTATCTGGATTAGCTGTAGGAATTGACACGATAGCACATAAAACTGCACTTGAAAATCAAGGCAATACCATTGCTGTACTTGCAGGTGGTTTGTATCATATATATCCTGCTGTAAATCAGTCACTTGCTCGAAAAATGACTGAAAATAATTTAATTCTTAGCGAAAATAGTCCTATTATATCACCATTAGGATATTATTTTCCTATTAGAAATAGAATTATAGCAGGATTATCAAGCGTTATTTTGATTCCAGAAGCTAGTTTGAATAGTGGCTCAATGCACACAAAAGAATATGCTAACCAATTTAATCGTGAAGTTTTTGCAATACCTGGTAAAATTACTTCCGAGATGTCAAAAGGCACTAACCAAATTATAAAAAATTTAGAAGGTATAATCACACTTTCACCAGATATTATATTAGAAGCCTTACATATAGATAAAAACAAAAATGATAAAAATTTTCAAATTCAACTTGACATTAATGAGCAAAGTATATTAAATTATATCCAGACTGAAAAAAAGACTTTTCAAGAAATTGCAGATTATACAAATATTCCTGCAAGCGAATTGAATTCAATTTTGCTTAACCTTGAAATAAATGGATTGCTAACCAAATTAGCAAATAATAGTTATATTAAATCATAAATCGGAGTGGTATGAAAAAAATTGTTGTATTTGATTTTGATGGGACATTGACTTTGACAAAAAAAAATTCAAATTCTTGGTATGATATTTGGGAATATTTAGATGCAATTGAAGAAGATGAAATTTTATACAACAAATATAAAAGTGGAGAATTTGATTATAAAAGATGGTTAATAGAATGTATTAATGCTTATAAAAAACATAATTTAACAGAATCAACAATTAAATATCTTGCTAATAAAATTAATTTAATCAATGATATAAAATATGTGTTTAAATTATTGAATAAATTGAATATTAAAATCTATGTTTTGTCTCAAGGTGTAAAAAATATCATCAATATTGTACTTGCTGACGTTTTAAAATACATTACAGATATAGAAGGTGTAAATTTTAATTTTGACATACAAGGTAATTTAGAAAGTGCTGATTATAAAGTGGAAGATAAACAAGAGTATATTTATGAAATTATTAAAAATGAAAAATGCAAAGCAGAAGATATTTTGTTTATAGGAAATGGTAAAAATGACGAAACAATTTATAAAACCGGAGTTGAAACTTTATGTCTAAATGCTGATGATGCAGATTATAATAATAAGAAATATTGGACTAACCATATAGAAACAGACACATTAATTGAAATACTTAAATATGTATTTAATGAAAAGATTGATATAAAACAGATAAATTAATTTTACAAATATAAGGAGCAGTATGAAAATTGTCTTTATTGAAGGACCTGGTAAACGTGATACAATAAAAAAATATTTAGGAGCAGAATATTTAGTTTATCCTACTAAAGGACATATTAGAGATTTACCTGCTAAAAGTTTTGCTATTGACATTGAGCATGGTTATGAACCGACATATGAAATTATCCCAGAAAAAAAAGCATTAGTAGAAGACCTAAAAAAACGAGCTCAAAAAGCAGACGCCATTTATCTTGCTACTGACCCAGATAGAGAAGGAGAAGCAATAGCATGGCATTTGGCTACAATCTTAGGATTAGATAAAGATGCTTTAGTCAGAACTTCTTTTAATGAAATTAGCAAAAAAGTAATTCAAGAAAGTATTGCTCACCCAAAACCTATAAATTATGATTTGGTAAATGCACAACAAGGTAGACGAGTTTTAGATAGAATTATGGGATATAAACTTAGTCCGCTTTTATCTCAAAAAATTCATGCTAAATTAAGTGCGGGTAGAGTTCAATCAGTCACATTAAAATTAGTCGTAGATAGAGAAAAGGCAATTAAATCATTTGTACCTGTTGAATATTGGAATATAATCGCAGAATTAAATAAAAATGAACAAAAATTTAAAGCAGATTTAATTCAATACAAAGACAAAAAATTAGAAATTGCAAATAAAGAAGAAGTCGAAAAGATTTTATCAAATATTGAAAATGCTGATTATAAAGTATCTTCTGTTAAAAGGCAAGTGACTTATTCAAAACCACCAGCTCCATATATAACTAGTAGTTTACAGCAAGATGCTCTTTCAAAATTAAAGATGACTCTAAATGCTTATACAAAATGTGTTCAATCTTTATATGAAGGAGTTGTAATTCAAGGAGAAGGAAAAACTGCTTTGGTGACATATATTCGTACGGACTCAACAAGAGTTAGTTTAGATGCACAGTTTATGGCTAAAGACTATATTTTAAATAATTATGGCGAAGCTTATGCTCCGAAAAAATTTAATGAATATTCATCAAAAGAAAGTGCGCAAGATGCTCACGAAGCGATTAGACCAATAAATCTTAAATATACTCCTGAATATTTAAAAGGTAAAATTGATGAACAATATCTAAAATTGTATACTTTGATTTTTAAGCGCTTTATTGCTAGTCAGATGACTTTTGCTCAATATGATAGTTTAACAGTTGATATCTTAGCTAATGATTATAAATTTAGAGCAAGCGGAAAAGCATTAATATTTGATGGTTATACAAGACTAATTAAAATTCAAGATGATGAAAAAAATGGTATTAATATTCCAGATTTAATTGAAAATGAAATAGTTAAAAAAGATAAAATTGTGACTGAACAGAAATTTACTAGACCACCTAGCAGATTTACGGAATCAACTTTAATTAAAGAAATGGAAGTACAAGGTATAGGACGACCTGCTACTTATGCTGCAACAATTATGACATTGTTTAATAGAAATTATATTAAAACTGAAAAAAAAGTTTTAGTTCCGACTGAATTAGGAATTCAAGTGACCGAATATTTAGAAGAATATTTTAAAAATGTAATGGATATTAAATTTACAGCTGAAATGGAAAAACAGTTAGACAACGTCGAACTAGGAAAAGAAAAATGGCAAAACATTGTTGATAAATTTTATAAAGACTTTAGTAAACAATTAGATTTTGCAAGTCAACAAGCGGGTATTTCTTTACAAAAATCTGAACCGATACCTAGCGACATTAAATGTGACAAATGCGGTGCAATGATGGTTTATAGAGATGGTAAATTCGGTAAATTTTTAGCTTGTTCAAATTTCCCTCAATGCAAAAATACAAAAAATATTAATTCCATAAAATTTGATATTAAAGAGACAGGAATTTGTCCAAAATGTGGTGGAGTAGTTGAAGCAAAATATAGCAAACGTGGCAAATTGTTTTTTGGTTGTACAAATTATCCAAAATGCGATTTTGCATCATGGGATTTACCTATAAGTGAAAAATGTCCAAAATGCAATAGTGGTTTATATAAAAAATTTAATAAAAATGGTACAACTACAATATTGTGCAACAATAAAGGATGTACTTATGTTAAAGATTAATATTATAGGTGCTGGTTTAGCAGGTTCTGAAGCAGCATTATATCTTGCAAATAATGGATATAAGGTTAATTTATATGAAATGAAAGGTATAAAAATGTCCCCTGCACATCACTCTAAAAATTATGCTGAAATTGTATGTAGTAATTCGCTTAAAAGTGACGATGAAAACACAGCATCTGGTGTATTAAAAAGAGAACTTACACTATTAGGAAGTACACTATTAAATATAGCTTATAAAACTAAAGTTCCAGCAGGACAAGCTTTAGCTGTGGATAGAGATGCTTTTTCTAAAACAATTACAAATTTAATAAAAGAAAACAAAAATATTATTGTTCACACAGAAGAAGTTTCTAATTTTGATGCTGATGCCATAACTATTGTTGCTACAGGTCCATTAACATCTGACAAAATGTGTCAAACTCTAAAAACAAAATTAGGTCAAGAATTTTTGTATTTTTATGATGCGGCATCTCCAATAATATCTGCCGAATCAATTGATATGACAAATGCTTTTTATGGTGCGCGTTATGGAAAAGGTGACAATGATTATATTAATTGTCCTATGGATAAAGAAGAATATATGAATTTTTATAACGAACTTATTAATGCTAAAAGTGTAATTTTGCATGATTTTGAAAAGAAAAATATATTCGAAAGTTGTATGCCGATAGAAATTCTTGCTAAACGTGGTATTGATGCTATTAGATTCGGACCATTAAAACCTGTTGGTTTAATAAATCCGCATAAAAAAGACAAACCTTATGCTGTCGTTCAGTTGAGAAAAGAAAATAAATGTGGTACAATATATAACATAGTCGGCTTTCAGACTAACTTGACATTCCCAGAACAAAAACGAGTTTTTAGTCTAATACCAGCTTTAAAAAACGCAGAATTTATGAGATATGGAGTTATGCATACTAATAATTTTGTTAATTTCCCAAAAGTATTAGATGAATATTCTAGACTCAAAATTGATAAAAATATATTTATAGCAGGTCAATTGAGTGGTGTGGAAGGTTATGTTGAAAGTATCGCTAGTGGTTTATATTGTGCTATAAATGTCATTCGCATGATAGAGAATAAAGAATTAATATCATTTAGTGCAGATACAATCATTGGTGGACTATACAATTATTTATTAAATGCTAATTCTAATAATTTTCAACCAATAAATGCTAATTTTGGTATACTTAATCCAATTGATATTAAAGATAAAAAAGAAAGATACATTCAATTTAGAATTAGGTCATTAAATGAGATAAATAATAAGTTAAAACTAATTAAAACTATTAAGGAGTAAAAATGGAACAATTTAAAGGTACTACTATTGTAGCAGTAAAAAAAGATGGTAAAACTGTCGTTGCAGGTGATGGTCAAGTGACTATGGGACAATCTGTAATCTTAAAAGGCAGTGCACATAAAGTACGCAGACTATTTGATGGAAAGGTTGTAGTTGGTTTTGCAGGAGGGACAGCGGACGCTTTTGCTATGTGTGAAGAATTTGAAAAAATGTTAAATAAATATAGTGGTAGTCTGATGCGTAGTGCAGTTGAATATGCTAAAAATATTAGAAATGGAGCACGTTCAAATGCTGAAGCAATGATGATTGTAGCAGATAAAGATACATTGTTAATATTAACAAGTGTTGGAGATGTCATTGAACCAGATGATGGGATTTGTGCTATTGGCAGTGGTGGAAATTATGCATTAGCTGCGGCAAAGGCTTTACTCAAAAATACCAAATTGGACGCAAAATCTATTGCTACAAAGGCAATGGAAATTGCATCTGAAATTTGTGTTTTTACAAATTCAAATTTTGTGATTGAAGAGGTGTAAATTATGATGACATGTAAAGAAATTGTAAAAAATTTAGATTCATATATTATCGGTCAAGCAAAAGCTAAACGTGCTGTTGCTATAGCATTGCGTAATAGATATAGAAGAAGCAAATTACCTAAAGATTTAAAAGAGGAAATTACACCTAAAAATATTATTTTAAAAGGACCTACTGGAGTTGGTAAAACTGAAATTGCAAGAAGATTAGCAAAACTTGTTAATGCTCCTTTTGTAAAAGTTGAAGCAACTAAATATACCGAAGTTGGCTATGTTGGTAGAGACGTTGAAAGTATGGTTCGTGACTTAGTTGAAGCTTCTGTACGTATTGTTCGTCAAGAGCAAACCGAAAAAATAAAAGATAAAGCTAGTGTCATAGTAGATAAAAAAATTACTGACATTTTATATCCTTTAAAGAAAGCCAATAAACCAGATGATATAGATACTGAAAAATTTAGAGAAAAATTTTATGAAGACTACAAAAATGGGTTGTTTGATAATGATGCTATTGACATTGATGTAAAAGAACAACCTAAACAAATTAATTTACTTGATGGTGGTGGCGGAGAAATTAATATAGGTCAAATCATGGGTGGAATGTTCAAAGGTCCACGAAAAATGAAAAAAATGACTGTTGAAAGAGCAAAAGAAATTTTATTAGAAGAAGAATGTGAAAAATTAATTGATCCAGATTCATTAAATAAAGAAGCTATATATAGAGCAGAACAAGAAGGCATAATTTTTATTGATGAAATTGATAAAATTGCTGCAAAGAAAAATAATGGTCAAGATGTATCTCGTGAAGGTGTACAAAGAGATATTTTACCTATAGTTGAAGGTAGTGTGGTAAACACTAAATATGGAGTAGTTCATACTGATTATATACTATTTATTGCAGCGGGAGCATTCCATATTTCAAGTGTTAGTGATTTGATACCTGAATTACAAGGACGCTTTCCAATTCAAGTAGAATTAGACAGTTTAGACAAAGAAGATTTTAAAAAGATATTGACAATTCCGCAAAACGCTATTACGACTCAATATCAAGAATTATTAAAAATTGATAATGTCGATTTGGAATTTACTGATGATGCAATTGATGCCATTGCAGAATTAGCAAAAGATGAAAATGAAACTAATGAAAATATTGGTGCAAGAAGACTTCAGACTATTATGGAATTGCTTTTAGAAGATATATCATTTAATGCTAGCGACGATAATCCTATGGTCAAAGTTAAAATAGATAAACCTTTTGTTTTAAATAGTATGAAAGAATTAATTCATACTCATGATTTCAAAAAATATGTGTTATAACAAAAATAAATATCAATATTTAGATAGATTTGTTCAAGTTCTTAATGATAACCAAATGAACAAATTGTTTTCTGCCAAAATAATAATATTTGGTGTAGGAGGAGTAGGAAGTGCACTTGCTCAGTTTTTAGTACGCTCTGGTATACAGAATTTAGACATTGTTGATTTTGATAAAATAGAGATTTCTAATTTAAATAGACAATTACATGCGTTTCAATCTAATATTGGTCAAATGAAAGTAGATGTACTAAAAAAACAACTTTTAGACATTAATCCACAATTGAAAATAAAAACTTTTCCTATTAAATTTAACCAAGAAAATATAAATCAGTTTGATTTAAAAAATTATGATATTATATTAGATTGTATTGACGATATTAAAGCAAAAGAAACTTTGATAAAATTTGCATTTATTAATCATATATACATTTTATCTGCTATGGGAGCGGGAAAAAGATATTTAGAATTACCTAATTTTGAAATAGTTGATATCAAAAAAACGTCTTATGATCCTGTGGCAAAAATTATCCGCAAATATTGTCTTAAAGAACGAATAAATAAATTAGATGTTTGTTATACTAAACAAAAAGCATCTGATTTTAATTGCAAAAACATTTTGAGTGTGGTATACTATCCAGTAAATATGGCTACTATGATTTGTGCAAAAATTATTAACAAATTGATTGAAGAATAATTATATTTTGATTAACTAAATTAGTTTACTCAATCATTTTAGTTAATTTAATTATTAATTTTATAACTAATTGTTATAAATCATAATAAAAAGATATAATATAGAAGGGGATTATATAATTATGGAAAGTATTAACGAAAACAATTTCGATGAAGTTATTAATGGAGAAGATGTCACATTAGTAGATTTTTCTGCTACATGGTGTATGCCTTGTAGAATGTTAAAACCAATTTTAGAACGTGTAGAAGATAAATTTGATGATGTATATTTTTATAATTTAGATATTGATGAAAGTGAAAAAATAGCTAAACGCTACCGTATTTTTAGTGTACCAACATTGGTATGTTTTAGATCTGGCAAAAAACTTGATAGTATGGTAGGTTTAAATTCCTATGATGACGTCGTTAATTTTATTGACAGATGCAGAAAAATGGAAATTGAAGATTAGTGCATTTGCACTTTCTTTTTTTATATTTTATAATTAGTTCTTTTATAAACTGCTATTGACAAAATTTATTAATTATGATAAATTTTAAATGGAGATAAACTATGGAAAAAATATATTTAGATAATGCTGCAACAACTCCTCTCGGAGCAGAAGTATTAAATGCTATGATGCCGGCTTTTAATGAAGTGTATGGGAATACTTCTTCAATTCATTCATTTGGCAGAATGGCTTCAGACTTAGTAGACCAAAGTAGAGATAAAATAGCTGAATCTATTAATGCTAAGTCAAATGAAATTTATTTTACTTCAAGTGGTAGTGAAGCAAATTCTTGGGCTATTATTGGACTCGCATCTGCTAATAGATTTCATGGAAATCATATAATTACTACTAAAATTGAACATCAATCAACTTTAAATGCTTGTAAATACCTTGAACAAAATGGTTATGAAGTGACTTATCTAAATGTAGATAAAAATGGTTTTGTTCGTTTTACTGAACTATTAAGTTCGATAAAATCTAATACTATTTTAGTTTCTATTATGGCAGCGAATAATGAAATAGGTACTATACAAAATCTTAAAGCAATTGCTCAGACTGTACATGAAAAAGGAGCAATATTTCATACAGATGCTGTTCAGTTATATGGTAATATGGACATAGATGTACAAGATATTGGAATAGATGCTATGACTATGTCTGCTCATAAAATTTATGGTCCAAAAGGCATTGGTTGTTTATATCTTAGCAATAAATATAGAATAGATAATTTAATTTATGGAGGCAATCAAGAGCGTGGCAAACGTGGTGGAACGTCTAATACAGCTGGGATTTTAGGTTTTGCAAAAGCAAGTGAGATTGCTTCTCATGAAATGCGTGCTAATAATCATAAATTGCATTTGTTAAGTGAATACTTTATATCTCAATTGACATCATCTATTGAAAATATTATTATTAATGCAAATATTAGACAAAAACTTCCTCAAATAATTTCAGTCACTTTTGTAGGTGTAGATGGTGAAAGTCTATTAACGAAACTTGATATGGCAGGTATCGCTGTTTCAACTGGTAGTGCATGCACCAGCAATAGTTTATCAGTTTCTCATGTTATGACTGCAATTGGTTTGTCAAATGATGATGCAAGAAGTACAATTAGATTTAGTTTAGGTAAAAATAATTCATATGAAGAACTTGATACTACAGTTGCATGCTTAAAACGCTGTGTTGAAGAACTCCGTGCTTATTCGTCAACTTATGGAATGAAGACGAGAAAGAGAAAGGGGGATAAAAATGTATAGCAATATTGTACTTAATTTATTTAATAATCCAAAAAATGCAGGCAGAATATCTAAACCAGATGGAATAGCTGATTTATACAATGCCGATAAAACAGCACATATTGAATTTTCTTTAAGAATTGATGCTGGAATGATAATAGAATGCAAATTCAGAGCACAAGCTAATCCTTATATTGTAGCAATTTGTTCTACTATG
Organism: uncultured Clostridia bacterium; assembly: GCA_944384445.1. Classification (GTDB taxonomy): domain Bacteria; phylum Bacillota; class Clostridia; order Christensenellales; family UBA1242; genus Onthoplasma. The sequence continues at coordinate 27,517 of CALWTL010000009.1, forward strand.
ACTGAAATGGTTCAAAATAAAATGATTGAAATGTTATTTCTTGAACCTTATACTATCATGAAAACTTTGGGAGACGAACAACCTATCAATATTGATTTTTGTATTGATTGCATGAAATTAGCAATTCAAAATTATAAAGATAAACTAGAAAAGTATAAAAATTAATACCAAACATTTAACTTGAATTTGATGTTGGTAAATTTTAACAAATCTATAATTTTTAATTCTACATAATTTCACATTTTCTGCAAAAACTACGGTAGGAGGGAATTATGAAGGAATTAATTATAGGAATGGGTATAGGCTTTGTTATTGGTGCTATTGTATGTAAAACAAATAAACCAATTTCTGATACTGTTGAAAAAGGTGTTGAAAAGGGTAAAGAAATAATTGAAGATATCAAAGATGAAGTAAAGACTCAGACAAATAAAGCAAAAAATAAAGATATTTAATATAAAAAATCACGTTTAGATAACGTGATTTTTATTTTTTATTATTTAATTTTATATTTTTAAACTTTTCTAAAAAATTGGTTGGAGCTACTGGGCGGGTTCGAACCGCCGACCTGCTGATTACGAATCAGCTGCTCTACCTGCTGAGCCACAGTAGCATTTAAATTATGCCAATAATAAAATCAATACCTTGATATCATAGCATATATTTTTAATTTTTTCAATAATTTTGATTAATTTTTTTATTTTTAAACAGTTGCAATAATAATCTTATTTTGATATTATAATATAGATGTTAGCGTTAAAAATTTTGACAATAATATGTTTAATTTTATTATATATCATTATGACTTCAATAATGATTATTTTTGAGCGTGATAAACCAAGAAATTTAATTATTTGGACAATAGTTTTTTTATTTACTAGCATAATTGGTTATGGCATTTATATATTTTCTAGGTCAATTTTTTATAAAAAGAAAAAATCATTGATTGTTAAGCAACAAGAAGATGAAATATATTTATCATTGATTAAAAATGAAATAGTGAATAATGATGTTAATACTAATGAAGAGTTATATCAATTTAATAAAAAGGCATATAATTCTAATCTTACTATTAACAATTCTTACAGAATATATGACAATTACATTGAATTTAAAACTGATTTAATTAAAGAAATTAGTGATGCAAAAAATTATATTATTTTTGAAGTGACTAAAGTAAATAAAAATGATTTTGTAGATATTTTGCAATCGTTAATAAATAAAGCAAAAAATGGTGTAAAAATTAAATTTATTTATGACAGTTTAATTAATAGAAATATTTTGAAACAAATGCATGAAAATAAAATTAAAGTACATAGATTTAGCAAACATAACACAATGGGAAAAGTATATGCAAATAATAGAAATTTAATTTCTATAGATGGCAAAGTTTGTTTTATTTGTAATTTAGACGTGAAAGATAATCAACTTTCAAATAAGTACGATGTTGCTGATACTTTTATAAAATTTAGTGGTGACATAGTTCAAGAAATGGACATATCTGCTCATCAAGATGCAGTATTTGCAGGCAATAAATTTATAGAATATAATAAAGTTGAAATCCAAAAAAAATATAACAATGTAAAAATGCAATATGTAGCTAATGAATATAGTACAGATATTGAACTTTTAATCATAAATGCAATATGCTTAGCAAAGGAATCAATAATACTACAATTAGAAGAATTTATACCAACTGAAAGTATTTTATCTTTATTAAGATTTGCTATAAACTCAAATATAGAAGTTAAGTTAATGGTCCCAATAAAAACAAATATGCATAGTAAATATTTTGCATCTCGTGCTTATGCTAAAGAATTAGCTCTTATGGGGGCAAATGTATACTTGTATGATGGTTTTATACGTTTTAACGCAATTACTATAGATTCTAAATATTCGTTGTTTGGTTCATTTATTTTAGACAGAGAGCATTTAAATACAGGTGTTCAAAATATTGTCATTATTGAAGACAAAAAAGCAATTGATTATTTTAATAATAAATTTAATGATGATATAGACAATAGTTATCGAATTAATAATGCAAAATTTATGCTTTTGCGTGAAAAATTTTTCAAAAATTTTGTTTAATAGGAGAAAATATATGGTGTTCGGAGTCGCAGGTGTCCCCACACATTATAAAGGAAAATTATCTGGGCTTTTCCCTTGGTTAGAGGGAATGGGCCTTAACGGACTTGAAATACAATGTACTTACGGATTTAAAATGTCAGAAGAAAATAAAAAAATATATAAAGAAAAAAGTAGTGATGGTTTTTTCTTGTCAATGCATGCTCCATACTACATAAATTTAGGTAGTTTAAATAATCAAGTTGTGCAACGCAGTAAATCTAATATGAAGGAAGGAATAGAATTAGCAAAATCAATTGGTGCAACTAGAATTATATTTCATCCAGGTGGTGGTCACGAAAATACTGAAAATGGAAGAAAAATAGCTATTAATCAATTAATTGATGCAGTAAATGAGTTTACTAGCGAAATTGACATGGGAAATGTTCGATTATACCCTGAAATTGGAGGTAAAACAGCTAGTCTTGGTTCACTTGATGAAATTATTGAAATATGTAAAAAATGTAAATATTGTTATCCTTGTATAGATATTGCGCATTTACACGCACGAGAAATTGGTAGTATTACATCAAAGGAAATATTGAAATCTAAATTAAATAAAATAAAAGATGCTATCCCTGATAAATTTGAACAAATTCATTTTCATGCCTATACAATAAATTATGGTGATAAAGGGGAAATTAAACATCTATATTTTGGAGATTCAATGCCTGATGGAAAGGAAGGAATGCCAAATTTGATAGATTTTATAGATGTACTTAAAGATATGAAAATTAATCCTTGGGTAATTAGTGAAGCATTGGATAGTCAAGAATTAAGTGCTAAATTTATGCACGATTTATATGTAAAATAAAATGCAAAAAATTGAATTTCAAAATGATAAACCAAAAAAATTATCAAAAGCAGTAATAGAACAACTGCCGTTTCTTTCTCAGTGGCAAGTAAAAAAATTAATTGAAAACAAAGATATAAAAGTCAATTCTATAAGAATAAAAAATGATATTGATTTAAAATCTAATGACAACATAATTGTTTATTATATTAATGATGAAAACAAAGAATGGTATTCATTATTATATATAGATGATAATATCATAGTAATCAATAAGCGTGCAGGAATAGAGGTAGTTAGTGAAAATGATAGGGACATATTGTCAATTTTAAAAAAAATTTATCCAAATATTAAACCTATTCATCGAATTGATAGAAATACTGAAGGGTTAGTTATATTTGCTTTAAATGATGAGGCTGAAAAAGAATTATTACAGGCATTCAAAACTAGAAAATATATAATAAAAAAATATGCCCTTTTAGTACATGGTAGAGTAGATATAACTAAAATTAAACGAACTGTTTATCTAAAAAAAATAAATAGCTTGTCTAAAGTTTGGATAAGCGAAGTAAAGACTACAGGATTTGAGCCAATCGTTACCGAATTTAAATTAATTAAATACATAGGGGAAAATTCATTATTATCAGCAACTTTAATTACTGGTAAAACACATCAAATAAGAGCTCATATTGCATATTATGGCTATCCTATAATAGGTGATAATAAATATGGCAATGATAAAGAAAAACAAATGCATTTAACAGCAAATTATTTATCATTTAATTTTAATAAAAAATCAAAATTATATTACCTAAATTCCAAAAATTTTGAAATTGTACCAACATGGTTAGATTAAAATAAAATTTATTATAAATTTAATTTTAATATTTATATATATATTTAAGATTTTTACTTGTAATTTTAAATAGTTTTCAAAAAATTAACACTTAAATTATAAATTACATAATATATATCTGTTAAAAATTTTATTTAATTTTAACATTTTTAAAAAATTTAATTAAAATTTATTGACATTTATTTAATCTTATAGTAAAATTTAATCATACCGTGTGTATCGGGGTGTAGCGCAGTTGGTA
>CALWTL010000010.1 GCA_944384445.1 uncultured Clostridia bacterium
TTTTTATCACTTAATGTATTATCTCTTTATGAAGGAGAATTAATTGGGATAGTGGACAAACTTTATTTTGACAAAAAAATGAAAAAATTAATTCAATTAGAACTAATTGGTGAAAATGACACTAGATTAATACTCCCTAGTAAAAACATTTATCATATTGGGAAAAATGCAATAACTATAAAAAACAATCAAGCAGTCACATTGAAAGTTGAAGAAAGTGATTTTTGTCTATGTCCAATAGGTTCAAAAGCTTATACTATTAAAGGAGAATATTTAGGAATCATACGTGAATTAAGTTTAAATGATAAGTTTTTAACTGAAAAATTTTCACTAGACAACAATCAAACATTAAATGTGAAATCTTTGGCATCTTTTGGAAAAAATACAGTAATATTTTACGAAGAAACAGATAAAATTAATGTCAATAAATTTGTCCCAAATAAAACTCCAAAATTGTTTAAATCAGACAAAATACAGATTGCTAATATCTTACCAGTAGATAAAACTATAGAAGAAAAATCTTCTAATGCTGTTCTAGTTGAAGACAACAAAAAACCTATAATGCAAAACACAGATTTTTTAATAGGTAGAATTTGTACAAAAGACATATTTAATTTTAATAACGAATTATTAATTAAAGCACATGGAGTTGTTAATAAAAAAAATTTAAAAGAAATTAATAAATATGGAAAATTACGAGAATTAATGTTATTTTGTAAATAAAATTAAATAAAAAATTAAAAAAATTAGTAAAAAATTTTATTTTACTAGTTTTTTTTATTAATTTTTATTTTAAATTAATTTTTTTAATTAATTTTTATTTTTTTATTGATTAATTTTTTTATTTATAATGATAAAAATTCTACACTATCTTTAAGATATTTAAAGACTTTTACATGTTGTTCTTCATCTTCAATAATTCGACTAAATAAATCTTTTAAACTTTGATTTTTTACACGCAAAATACTTTCTCTATATTGTTCAATCGCTCGTTGCTCTGCAATAATATTATTGTCTAACATATCTTTTAGTTTTGTATTATAATTTATGTAATTCGAAGTAAATTGATTTCCTGCACCGTCTTCATATTTAGGTATACCTCCAAACTCAGTTATTGCGTGCATTAACATGTCTAAATGCGTCATTTCTACAATCGCTATTTCTTCAAATATACTACCTATATCTTCTTTACTCTTATCTGCAATTACAGATTGATATGTATATTCCAAAATTGCCGTCAGTTCTCCCAATCTACTTGATGCCAGACTTTTTATAATATTTACAGTCATTGGGTCTACACTTGCACCAACAATTTTAGGATAAGGTTTATTTATTCGAACTTTTATATTATCTAAATCCATATTCCCTCCGTTAATTATTATGAAAATTTTTATTACATTGTTAAAATATTCATTTCATATATTTGTTAAATTTATTAAATTATGTTAATATATTATTTAGAATGAATATGAAAGAAAAAAAGAAAAAAATAAATAAAAAAAAGAAATTAAATTTTGATAGTTCTACTATCACTCGTTTTAATCCAAAACCTGATTTTGGGCTTAATGCTGAACAAATAAAAAAAAGAAATGAAGAAAATTTAATCAACGTTTCTAAAATTAAAACAAGTAAAAGTTTGTGGAGTATATTTGCTAAAAATATATTTACTTTTTTTAATTTAACTTGTCTGATTGTTGCATGTGCATTAATTGCTGTTGGCGCATACACAGATATGATGTTTATGGTTATAGTAATACTTAATACTACTATTGGAATAGTTCAAGAAATAAAAGCAAAAAAAATCATGGATAAATTATCTTTAACAAATTCTAATTTTACAAAAGTCATACGTGAAGGAGAAGAAGAAGAAATTTATAAAACCGAAGTTGTATTAGACGATGTACTTTGTTTAAATCCTGGTATGCAAATTGCATGTGATAGTATCGTTATTGATGGTCAAGTTGAAGTAAATGAGAGTTTATTAACTGGAGAAAGTCAACCAATAAAAAAAGTAAAAGGAGATAGCTTACTCGGTGGAAGTTTTATTTCAAGTGGAAACTGTAAAGCAAAAGTAAATAAGATAGGAGATGAAAATTACATTTCTCAACTTAGTGAAAAGGCAAAAACTTTTAAACAAGCAAAAAGTGAATTATTAACATCTCTGAGAACTTTAATCAAAATTATTACAATATTCATGATTCCAATAGCAATAATGATGCTATATAACAACTATTCATATTATTCAGCCAATCCTGCACTTGATTACTCACTATCATATATGGTTATAACAAAGACAAGTGGATGTATAATTGCAATGATACCTGCAGGAATGTTTTTACTAACATCGGTTGCGTTGGCAGTAAGCGTCATACGATTATCAAAACAGCATACTTTAGTTCAAGAATTGTATTGTATAGAAATGCTTGCACGTACAAATGTATTATGTCTAGACAAAACTGGAACTTTAACAAATGGTTCAATGAGCGTAAAAAGTGTTGAATTATTATCAAATAAAACTGAAAAAGATGTTGATAAAATTATTGCTTCAATGGTCGCAGCATTCCATGATGCAAACCATACTGCGCTTGCATTAAAAGCATATTTTGGTAAACCTTGTTATACTGCTGAAAAATCTATACCATTTTCTTCAGAAAGAAAATTTATGGGTTGTAAGTTCAAAAATTCTGGAGCTTATAAACTTGGGGCATACGAATATGTCTTAGATAAGCCAAATCAAGAAATTAAGAGTAAAGCAGAATCTTATGCAATGAATGGATACAGAGTTTTATTATTGACCGAATGTGATAAAAACTTTACTAATTCAAATGCTAAGCCAATAGCAATGATTCTACTACAAGACAATATCCGAAAAGATGCACCGAAAACTATTGAATGGTTTAAACAAAATGATGTAGATATAAAAATAATCTCTGGAGATAATCCTATCACTGTTAGTGAAGTGGCTAGACGTGTAGGAGTACAAAATTATGACAAATATATAAGTCTTCAAGGGCTTAACAATAATGAAGTTATGGAAGCTGCTTCTAAATATTCAATTTTTGGAAGAGTTAGTCCAGAACAAAAAGCAATTTTAGTGAAAACTTTAAAATCTCAAGGAAAGACTGTCGCTATGACAGGAGATGGAGTTAATGATATACTTGCTTTAAAAGAAGCTGATTGTTCTATTGCTATAGCAGCAGGAAGCGACGCTGCTAGAAGCGTTAGTCAGTTGGTATTACTTGATAGTAATTTTAGTTCAATGCCAAGCGTTGTTGCTGAAGGTAGACGTGTAGTAAACAATATTCAAAAGTCTTCCTCCCTTTTCCTTATGAAAACAATATTTGCTATTTCAATTGCAATTTTTGTGTTATGTATGAACAAAACCTATCCATTCTCCCCTATTCAATTTATATTACTCGAAATATTTGTAATAGGATTACCTTCTTTCTTCTTAGCTCTGCAACCAAATATCAATAGAATTAAAGGTAAGTTCATGTCCAATTTGTTGAAAAATGCACTACCTGCTGGTATATGTATGTTTGCAGTCACAATAGCAATGTATATTTATCAGATGTTTACGGATATAAGGACAGAAGTTTTAGTCACGATGGCATCTTTAGCAATAATTACAGTTGGATTTATATCATTATTTAGAATGTGTAGACCTTTCAATTGGTTTAAATCTGTAATGTATTTAGCCTGCCTTGGTATATGTATAGCTTGTGTAGCATATTTACCTCAATTATTTAGATACGTTTCAATCTCTTATGCTGACTGGTTATTCTTGATAGTTGTATGTCAAACAGCATATCCTTTATATGTAATATTAAACAAACTATTTGATTTATCAAATAATGTAAATAATGTTTCGAAAAATTAAAACAGCTTAGATTAGATATTAAAAATTGTATTATATATTAAGATATAGTAATTATATTTTCAATTTTATCATTTATTGTTTGAAATTCAAAAATACCCGCAAGGGTGTTTTTTTCTATTAACGCTACTGCCTGACTATTAATCGGAAAATAATCATCAAATTTTGGGAAAAAATCTATAATATCTTTTGCTTCTGTTTGACGGATATCTTGCGAAAGCATAGCATTACAATAATTAAAATTTTTAGCTAGGAGTGCATCTAAAAATACACATACAACAAACTCATTCTTTAAATTCATATCTTCTTCATCTAAATAAATAAGATAAGTATCGAATTTTTTGTCTTTAATTAAATATACCCTTCCATGATTAATACTATCAAATAGTCTAGACATAAAATAAATTTCATTTTCCGATACATTTATTTCATCATAATAATCAGCACAACAAATTTCTTTATCCTTAACAATTACTACGTAATTTCTTATGCCTTTGAAATAAAAAATTATATAATCGCCTCTTACTTCGTAATGTGAATATGTTATTTTTTGTACATTACAATCTAATATATTTTCTCCTTCAACTGATATATTTAATGTATTTGATAAAGAAATTATATAATTTTTTCCTAGTGCTTTTATCATATCAAGCGTTGAAGCTTGCAATAATTGTGGATACAAAATAATAAAGGTATCATTTTTATAATTAAATTTTAATATGTACTCAGACGATTGAGAAAAATCATTTTTTAAATTGACGCATTTAGTCAATTCTCCATTATCTCCAAAAACTAAATTATATTCATCATCTAGATTTTTTATTTCATATCTAACATTATCTTCTAAATGAATATATTTTTCCCCCACAATAGTACAAGGAAACTTTGACATTAAATATTTCATAATAATATTTATGATTATAAACAATAAAACTTGCTTTATTTTAAATTTCTACAAACAAAAACATTTTCAGCAAAATATTTATTTATAGAAAGGTAAAAAATAAATGTATGATTAATGAAAAAGACACCCAAAAAGATAAAAATAAAAAAACTGAAACAAAGGCTTGCAATATTCACGTTATGCCACCTTTAATTTCAGATGAAGATATTTCATCTCTTTTCAAAGGATTAATAGGAATTGTTCGAAGAAAAGTCGAATTGGAGACTCGAGCTGAAATCATAAACATGAACATCAGTATTGAAAAATTGATGAAGGAATTGAAAGAAAAACAAGCAGAATGTAATCGACTAAAAAACGAATTATTATATTTAAAAGCAAAACATTAATATTTAATGTTGGAAAATTCTATCACTCAAAAATGATTTTTTAACATTTGTCAACTAATTTTATACTAAAAATGAAAAATTTTATAAAAATTTTTGAAAATTATTTGCTTCTTGATTGAAAAATTGTTATATTCTTTTTAAAGAGTGGTGGATTATGGGTGAAATGATTTTTTTCGATAACGCAAAAGAAAATGTGACAAAATTTTTTGAAACAGAATTTGAAAATTTTCCACCGCTACTTATGTCTCATTTCCTCAATAAATTTAATGATATAATGAATTATTCTGAAGAAGGCGTTAAGATCAAACCAAAAATTATTTTTACAGACAGCATTGAAACAATTGTTAGAGCAATTCCTAAATCTAGTATTTTGACTTTATTTGAAGATAATGATGCCACTATGTTTAATTCACGTCTAAAATCTATTCTTGCTATAGCTAACAATGATTGGTGTTTATTTATTGATATTAAAGAAAATAAAATTAGTTATGGTTTAGTTATGTCTTTTAGAAGCATAAAGGATAAAAGTTTTTTGCGATTGTTAGAAGAAAACACTTCACTAAAAGAACGTCAAACAAAAATTCGTTGTATAATAGCTAGACCATTGAATTTTTACACTATGCTTCTACACTCTATCAGTGGAAACGATTTGACTGTCAATTTCTCATTAGACAAATCAAAATCAAATTTTTTTGCTACTGAAATTAAAGAATTTGTAGATGTCACTTTTTCAAAACTCCGCACAACTCAACTAAAATTACAAGATATGAAAAATATGTATTTAAATATTTTTTCAAATGTAATGAATGATGTAAATGGTGCAATTTGTGTAATAGTTGATAAAGATTATAAAGATAATGGACTTTTTGAAGACGGAATATGGCTAAAAGAACCTATAAGTTTTAGCAAACTATTTACTCAATCTAAAAGTTATAGTGAAGAAAAACTACAAGCATTTGCTAATTTGTTTATAAACATGTTAAACTTTGATGGAATTACAATTATAGATAATCAAGGAAGATTGCGTGCATATAATGTTTTTGTAGAACCTAATTCGAAAAAAGTTGGATACATTGTAGGTGGAGCAAGAAAACGTGCAGCATATTTTATTTTGAGTACAAAAAGAAAAGGTATCGTTGGAGTATATTTTCAATCACACGAAGGAGAAGTATTTTTTCAAGAATTAAAAAAACGTGAACCAGATAAGAAAAAGAGCAATTCTCACACTAAGCAATCACAAGTTGCAAATTTAATAAACTCAGATATTAATAATTAATTCTAAAATACATATTATTTTAACTTATTAACTTTTAAATATTTAATCAATATCTAAACTAATTTAGATTAAAAAAAGATTGTATTTTACAATCTTTTTTTATCTTTTAATTATTTTTTATTAGCATATTTAATTACTGTTCTAAATATTGTTTTATCCCCAATTCTACCTTCAATATAATAATAATTTTTAATTTTCTTTTTATATACTTTTATTTCATCTAAATATTTTGACTCATTAACAAAATATATTTCATATTCTTTTATAACAATTGATTTTAATTCTTCAATTGTAAATGCATCAAATGCTATGAAATTGTATTTCAAATTATTAGTATGATTATTTATATCAATATCTGTTGCGCGTATTTTTTTAGTATAAACATAATCTGATTCTACCAAATCTAACTTTAAATTTGTATAAGGAAGATTTAATTCGCTTTTTTCAACCATTTCTAATTCTGGATATTTTATACTTGATGCTTTTCTCGGTTTTCTCGTTTCATAATCTAGACAACACCATTCTGCTGCAGCTTTTACTTTAATAGAATTTTTTACCTTTAATATACAATTTCTATTAAATCGCAACATTCCCGGAGTATGTGTCCATGTTTTAATCGTCAATTTGTCGTGACTATGTAAATCATCTTTAATTAACAATTTCATTTTGCTGATAACCCAAAAAGCATTGTTTTCTCTTATCATAGAATCATGGTCTAGCCCTATATTATCGGCATGATTGAAAGTTGCAATTTCTAACATTCTCATTAATTCAATTACAGGTACTTTCAACTCATTATCCAAATTTGTATCGTCAACAGTCATTCTTTCTATATAAACATTTTTCATTATCTTATCCTCATTCTAGTTCTCAAAACTATAATAATAGTTATTACTGCAATTACAATTGCTGATACTACAATAATAATTACTATAGCCCAAATGTTAAGTGGCTCTTTAATTTCAACTTTGAAACTCAATATTACATTCCCTGATGAACTCATTAGTCTAATATAATAATCGCCCGCACCATTAACTTCTTCAGTTATTTCAGCTTCTCTCAACTCTGTTGGTGCATTCTCATCTATAGTCATAATTAAAGTATCATTTATATATAATAATGAATCTCCTACTTGGTCGTATATTATTCCAGGATTATATTGAATTGTAAAACCTTTAGTGGTGCTTTCGCCTGAAGCTAATGAACATTCTATATTAGGCATTTCATTATTAATAATAAAACTAAATTTCACTTCTCTATCAGGATAGACACCATCTGAAACTTTGTAGGTCAAGGTAAATCTTTGTTTGCCACTTGAAATACCTAAAAGTGTACTATTTTCAATCATCTTATCATAAGTCAATAACATTCCGTCTGTTCCTGAATTGATATTCAAGATTTCTAAAAAGTTTGAAGTAATATCATTGCCCAAATTGTTTGTCACATTGCTAATTGTATAACCGCTTAGACTGGTCAAATCTATTGACTCACGAGCTTCATTTTCATTTATAATAGTGAAAATTAATACTTTTCTTAATAATTCATCACCATATCTAGCACTCAAAGTCACTCTATATGTACCATATTCATTAAAGATATAATTATATTGTGATTTGATAGGATTATATGTATTTCCATTTTTTGTAGCATATAATTCTATTGAGCCCAAATCATACATTGAAGGATTATAGACTCTTAATTCTACTTGACCATTATAATATGCATTATCTATTGGAGCTCCCCCATTTACATTGACTACAACTTCACGCAATATCATAATGTCAATACTATTGCTAATCACTCCGTTTGCCGTCATAAAAGTATGTGTATTGCCTGCTAAATCATGGAAAACAAAACTAAATTTTCCATTTCCTTCTATATTATAATATACTCTTTCTCCAAAGTTGTTAGCATATACAGTTTTAACAAATTGATCATTATAATATACATCAATTAAAATACCATTCTTTTTAGTTAAACTATTATTCATTAAAATTGCTTGTGCAAAATTAAGATTAAAAGTAGAACTTGCTGTATCTGCATATACATACGATAATGTTGTATTAACTGATAATTCATTCGTGTTGATACGAATGTTATTTACTATTGAATCAGTATTAGCTACATATAAAATTCCTAAATACAAACTATATGTGCTCGTATAAATTCTATAAATTGTAAATTTGTATGTACCAAATTCTATTGAATATGAATGTTGAGATGCACCTTGGTCTGTAGAAATTACAACAAACAAATCTTTATTACTAATATAAAGTGGTATATTGCTTCTAGGTAAATCATCTGCAGAATCTAAATCTAAACTTCCTAGAATATTGTTTAACGAAATACCCAACGAAGATAGATTCGTATCACTTAAGATTTCATTAAAAGTAAAATATGAATTTTGTCCTACGGCTTCATTATTCCCTGTCTGTACAAAATACAATTGATTCAATACTGCTTGAACTGAGAACGAATAAACTTTATTTCCCAAATATAATCCATCTTTTGTATAAATTTTAATTTCAAATTTATAACTACCAGTGCTATTTGAATCTGTATTTATTACCCAAGACATATAATCAGACAAATCTTTTGTATCATAATCTCCACTTATCATTTCCTCATGTAATAAATATAAATAATTAAAGTAATCATTTTCAACTTTATTCCATGTTAAATTCATAGTACCTGAACTTGTAGTAGAATAAGTGGTATCTTGATATTCAGTATTAATTGCAACGTCCATGTTTTGACTAGCATTATTTGTATCTCTTAACGATACTGTACCAGTACGAGTATCTAAAACTACATTATATGTAAATTCCGTTTCATTGTTAAATATCAATTGAACAGTCACACGCAAAGATTCGCCTAAATAATTCGCACCATAATACGGTATAATTTGAATAATTCCATTTTCTCTATCAATTGTTAATATTTGTGTCCCACTGTATGAAACTGAATTTGCATTTGATGCGACAGTCTGATTATTTATTCCGCTAATTGAATAAATGATATTTATATCATATATTTCTTTATCATAATTTATTGTCGCTTGTTTGAAAGAGTAATATACATTTGAAAGTTCGAAATAATTATCATCTTCAAATTTCAATGAATAAAAATCTTCTCCATTTGTATTAAATCTATGATATGAAGTTTTACCAAAAGCATCTGTCATTTCAATTTGATATGTACCCGCACTTAAATCAGTAATTATATTTGAGACTAAAGAATCGGTTTCATCTGTGCGTAAATAATAATTATAATTTCCATTTTCTGGTCTGCAAATATAGACCCTTTCTTGACCATTATATCTAATGATAATTTTTTCAGCATAATACATTATACCATTTGAAACTACATTGGCTCCAGAAAGGTTGATTCGATAGTTTCCATTTACATATTCAACTAAATTTAAAATATTTAATTCAATTCTTTCATCGATATCATAATAATTTAATGTTGTAGAATATGTATTTGTTCTAGAATAAATTTTGAATATATAATTGCCTTGCCCAGCTGATTTAATCAAATTAATAATATCTTGTGCTAGACCATTATTAGTAAAATTAGTAGTTCCGTTTGTATTAATGTAATAGCTGTCTCCTGACATGCTGATTAATTCAAATCTATAAAACTTGTCAATTGTATCATTAAATACTTCTTCATTTGGAAGATTAATATCGAAAATTGTCAATGAATTGTTTGAACTATTTTCTAATAAATTAAAGTCAATATAATTATCTAAAATAACACCATCTGAAACTGTGGTTGCATTAAATGTCATTTGTAAAGCGTCTAAATCTTCTTCATGTGAATATAAAATTACATATTGAGTGGTATTACCAGCACTATCTTGCTCTAATATCTCAATATATTTACCATATTCACTGTTAGAAAACAATGCAGAATAATATTTAATATTTGATAATGTAGAAATGGCAGTATAACTTGCATAATTCGTGACAGGTAAATTTAAATTAATATTAGATAAACCACCTTCTAAAACTCTATAATATATTTTAGAAATGTCAGTATTATCAAATGGTGTGTTATTATCTACATAAAAAGCATAAATTTTACTTTCATCTTTGCTTTGATAATAAGCAGAATATTGATTGACAAAATAAATTCCCGAATTGTTTTCATAGACATTGTTTTCGAACATATCGATACCATTGTTTTCATTATAATAGTCAACCAATGTGTCATTTTCAACTAAATAATTAATGTTATTTTCAGGAGGAATTCTATCAATGATAACTCTATATTTTGTTTCATAATATGTAATTAAATTTCCATTATCATCGTAATAATAATAGCAGTTTATGTAATCTTCGTTATCAAATTCAGAACTTAATTTATATCTTATTGTAATATCATAATATAAAGACTGATTTAAACTAGATAAATCAATATTGCCATTTTTATCTCTTAAATAGGTATTAAGTGTAATAATTCTACTTACATTGCCATCTGAATCAATGATATTTTGTACAACATCAGAGTTATTGTCAAGATTAAATTCGCCACCAGTATTTGAATATTTATAATTTATGTAATCTGTCGTGACATTATTAAGAGTTCTCGTCACAACTAAATAATTAATATCAACTTGAGCATTTATATTATCAGTTATATATTTATCCAAATCTATTTTTACAAATTCTTCGCTTGTAGTTAAAAGATAACTACCGTCAGAAGATTTTTGTGCTTCATAAATAGAATTTTCTACACCATTTTCTTTTTGAGTGACAGAATACACGTTTGTACTAGGATTACTGTTTTCTAATCTAAATCCAATTATTTTTTGATGACTTCCAGATGTCCCTTCAACTAAGTCACGAATTACAACTATATAATCGCCAATTAAGCATAACCAATTGCCTTCATTATCTTCACGTATAAATCTATTTTTTAAACTTAAAGATTCATTAGATAAGTGTTCTTCAATATCTATTTTATAATAACCATTAATATAATTTGATAGGTCAGCACTTTCCTCAACATTTATTTCAAATAATTTTATTGTTTTACCTTTATCTGCACCTGCAAGTTGATTTTTAGTATCTTTAAAATACACATCAAATATTAATCTACCTGAATAATATGTGCTACCGTATGAACCTCCAAAATATTTACCTACAGGAACATTTATTGTTGCAGGCAATTTATCTGTCCTTAAATAAATATTATATGGAGAATTAATTATTCCATCTTCAATATAATCTAATCTTCCTGTTTCTGTACCAATTTGAGAAAAATTATTATATTCAGTTTCTTTTTCTAGCAAACCTATATTAATATATCCACCATTTATCACATTTGAAACGTCAATAATCTCATTTCTGTCTACAATGAAATAATAATTTTGAACACGCTTATCATCGCCATAATCTGTAGAATCATCACCTCTATACGTTCTTGTCACAACATACAATCCAACACCGGTTTTTCCATCTGATACATTTAAAAGTGCAAAATATCTATCTGTGCTATCATCATAACTAGCACCATTTTGTGCTCCCTCACTACTATATAAAATTGTTTCTGAAGAATTAACAGATGTATAATAGTAAAATTTATCTGAATCAAAACTATCTTCCGAAAGATTTAATTCATATATGCGATAACTAACGCTTTCTACTTCGTATAAACCAAAACCTTGAGTCCAAACAAAAGCCACGTAATTATCACTTGTTGCACCAGCATTATCTAGACCATTATATTGAATTCCTGTACTTGATTCATTATCACTTCCAGTATTCAATTTAGTCACATTTGAACTTTCTAAATCATTTATACTAAATCTATCTTGACTAAAATAGACAGAACCACGTGAATTGTCTTTATTAATTTCAATTGTCACATACGATTTAGAATCCCTTGCAGAATCATAAGCCTGATTCTCTCCTAGAATATATAATACTCTTATCATGCTAGTAGAAGCACTCTCTTGATAATGCATCGTGCGAGTATGATTAGATATTGTAATATTTTCAATGCTTAAATTAGAATCTGTAATCCCTAAATTTGAATATGCAGTTAATGAAGTATTTTGAACCTTTAAATAATATGAATTATCATTATTTAACAATGAAAATATTCTATTTAATGAAGAAATGTTAGTGTCACTTTCAACATAATATCCTAGATTACTGTAGTCTTCAGTAGTATTTGCCTTGATTATTTTATACAGTTCATCGGTCATTGAATTAGTTGCTGTATCTGAATTATTAAACAATTCAAAAACTTTATGTGTGCCAACATTTATACTAACATCATCACCAAAAAGGAGTGAAGATTGCGAAGTCATTGTTTGGTCAATCTCAAAAAAGGCTTCAGTATAATCAATTACAAATACATATTTACAACTATTACCTGCATCATCTACCAATGTAAAAACATAAATTCCTTGATTTTTAAGCACTGAAGTAGAAGGAATTTCACTACCAATTGAATCAGCCTTATATATATCATCAAATGAACCTACTGTAGTTCCAAGTTTATAATTAGTCGTATGCCAAATTTCACTGCCTGACTGATAAATTTGACTAGGTAATATAGAATTATCTCTAACAAAAGGTGTAAAAGTATATGTAATATTTATATTTGCTCCACTGATTTTATCATTCCAAAAAATTGTTGCCAAGGAATTGGTAATTGAGTTAGATACACGTACATATTCACCATTAACATTTGTCCTAAATTCATATGCAGTACTTCCATCAGCAGCATTAGTAGTCGCAACTACTGAATATATCCCAACTCCAGTAATTGGCTGTCTATCAATTGTAAACATACGATATGAAGCTGCTTTACCTTCACTATTAAGTTCTATTAGAAAACTTGCTCCCATTTTATTTTCAATATTTGCACCCAAGACTTGTCCGTTAGTTAATGAATTAGGAGCGGTCTTTAACAATTCATTTTTATTCAAATATTGATTTAAAACACTATAATAATTAGCTGTTATCTCACGCTCAAACACATCTGGTTCAGTCCAAGATATCTGTACATTTTTATTTGTGTATCCTCCTGAACCTATTGATTTTCCCTCTTTTCCATCTTCATATTCTACGACATTAATATTAACAGTATCAGTGCTATATTGGAATGCAAATACTTGATAATAATCATATAGTTCAGCATTTTCACTACTTATGCCATTAACATCTACTTTTATAAAAACTAAATAATATCCTGTTTTACTAAAAGAAGTTTGGTTTGAATACAAAGAATAACCATTTTCATTATCATTATTTAAAATTGTTTTGGTAAATTTATTTTTACTATAATAATAGAAACTTTTATTTAATGTAAATGTGTCATTTGAACTTAACCATAATGAACCTTGATTGGTTTTTTCATAATTAATACTATTAATATCACTATCAGAAATTGATTCAAGATTTAATTTGTTAGTACTAGTATTGATATTTTTAGATAATATATCTCCTATTGTATCAGCTGAAGAACTGTCATCTAAATTCAAATTTGCATCTTTGTATGTTTCTATTGTACCTACCTTATTTTGACTTGTTGTATCATAACTATAAACAATCCCAAGCGATGAAATTGAAGGTTCGCTATCTTTAAGATATCCATTAGGAACAACTAAATCAACTTTATCATTACTGTTTTTTGACAAAGTCAAATATCTCATTTGTGCTTCTTGATAATTAGCTTTTGAATATTTCAATTCAAATCCTGAAATAATAAGTGATTGTTGAGATATTGTCAAATTCATCTGAGGCATTGCACCCGCATTATATCCTGAATAAATATAGCTAAATGAAAAATCGTAATTTCCCATTTCCGTCAATAATATTACAGCAATATTATTTTCATTATTAACATCATAATTTGACAATGAATAAGTTTCAAATCTTGTGCCAGACGAACTAGTTATTGTGCAAACTAAATTTGCAGTCACTCCGCCCATTGTAGTATTTGTCACATATTCATAATTGTAAGTTGTCACTTTACCATTAGCTGTTAAACTATATTGCATTTTATATTTAGTATAATCATAAATTAAAGTTGGATAATTAGTAGAAGTTTTTCCCAAATAATATCTATAAACTCCAGAGATATCCGTATTAAAAGTAGTATTATAGCAATTTAATGTTGGAGCTGTACTATATGTATAAGTGCCTCCAAAACTAACATCTCTAGAATATGAACTTTCATACAATATGTAAAACTCAAATGTTTGATTATATGTCGTGTCATTATATCTATAAGTTAAATTAAATTGATAAAATCCATCATTTCCTTTGACTTGGGGAATAATATAGACAAAATCTTGATAAAGATTGTTATTATATTGTCTTACACCAGGTAAATCAGTAATTAAATTTCCATTTCTATATCCAACAATATTTATATATTGAATATTAGCACCTGTTAATTCATCAGCTTTTATGACAGAATTTAAATTTGAGTCATATACATATTGACCAAAAGAAAGCATAACCGCTTCTGCCATATTCTGAATTTTATAACTACCTTCTTCTTCAACATAAGTTGAATATTTTGTATTGATATAATATGTTGTACCATCATTTTCCACTTCATCATTATTTAGCATTACAAAATCGCCATTGTTTATTACGTATTTGTGGTTATTTTGATTTTCTATGTCTAAGTAATAATATTTTTCATTATTTCTAGCAATCATAGTATTTGCAGATACAAAACCATCTGCTTGAGTATATAAAGGTGTTTTAAAAGCATCAGACGTTGATTCGTCACTGGTAGAAATGACTGCAACTTTTTCTGCAGATAAAATTAAGTTATTAGAATCTATTGAACTGAACAATTCATTAGCAATGGTTTGAGCTGCAAATATTTTTTCTTTACTTTCGCGATTATTTAAATTAACAAAAACTAAAGCCGATACCAATGCGACTAATATAATTGTTATTTTATAAATTATCTTATATTTCCCCTTCAAAATGCTTCCCCTTTTTATTTTCCCAAGTTATGAGAAAATTATTTAATATTAAGAATAAATAAATTAAATATTTATTTAACTTTAAATAAGTATAGCATAATGAAAAATAAATTACAAACAAATTGTTTTATTTTGTCTTAAAATTAAATAAGGTCATTTTTTATATGAAAATAAATAAATATTTTAATAAATAAAAATTCTTAAATTTATAAAATTTAACAATAATTTAATTTAAATAATTAATTTGATAAATATTTTAAAAAATTAATAAAATTAAATAAAAAAATAAAAAAATTTTAAAAAATAATAAAAAATACATGATTTTTTATATTATTTTTCATGTATTTTTATAATTTATATATTTTTATTATTTTTATATTAGTTTTTGAACACCTTTTACTGTCACCAATTTCATCGTCTTAACAATTTGATTGGTGTTCGCATCTATATAGTAAAAATAAGTTCCGTCAATTCTTTCCACCATAAATTCATAACAGTCAACTTCCTTGCCACTATCTAGACGAATCACAGCTTTACTAACTTTTAGAATATTATAATCAAAACCTAAAAGTTCTTCCGCTTTTTTCTCATCTACAATAAATTCTGGAGAACGTTCTACATGATTTAATGCATAATTAACCGCTTCAAAACCTATAACTTCTTGTGCTGTTAAATCTACTTTTACTTTTACTAAATCAGGATACATAATTACATCATTAATGACAGGAGCCAAATTAATATAAGCTATGTTATCATGAATTTCTAACCATACAGAATCCATGCTTTCAAAACCAATATTATTTGCAAATGTTTTTGCTAGTTCCGTAGCTTGTTCATTTTTCATTATTGCATCGCCCGTTTCTGCGTATCCTGAAATTGTGATAAGCAATCCATCACGCTTACTTACTTGTGCAAAAAATTGTTTTTTATCTACGCTTACATTGAAATCATAGGTCGCAATATCTCCGTTTGTTTCTTTATCAAATGTAATTTTTACATCATTTCGATTTTTATAAACCGTATTTCTCAAATATTGATATGCGTCATCTTTACTTACTTCATTTTCGCTTAATCCTCTAATTTCAGTAGTCTCTAAAGCAGATGAAAATGGTCCGTCAAAAATCATTGCTGGATAATCTATATTTTCAGCACTTAAATCGCCTAGTCCTAATGATAATTCATTCATACCCGAATCATCAAAAACTGAAGCATCTACAAAATTAAAATTAGAATCGTACATTCCAGCATTTTGTTTATTCAAATTTTCTTTTATCTTACTTAAAACTAAACCTATTTTATCAAAAACCAATTCTTCTTCCTGAGTTAAACTTTCACCTTTATACAAAGTGTTAGAATAAGCTTCACATAAGCCATTTACTTGATTAAAAAACTTTGTTGCACTAGTTGCATTGACTTCATCTATTGGAAGTACACTCAATCCTGCCAAAATATAATTACAATCTAACATCATATCTTGTAAAGTATTTAATTTTGCTTGCTTGGTAGTAAGAGTTGAGTATTTTGAAACATCTACTGCTAGATTATTTACATTATCCACCATAGAATAATAACTAGATGTATACACCCCTTCTAAAACATTAGCATTTTGTTTGCTTGAATTATACACTTGGTAATAAGCAATTAATACACATGTTAATATGATTAGTAATGATACTATTATTACTATTAAACCTGGTATCATTTTCTGAGCATTGCTCTTCTTCTTTGTATTTTCGTCTTGCACTTTTTTTGATTTATTTTGATTTCTTTCTTCATCAAAATCTACACTTGTTATTTTTTTGCTATCCATACATTCTCCTTTTATACCGCAAATATATGTTTACCAATCTGTGTCACATACGTAGTGGACCAAATCCAACTGCTAGTTGCAGTGTCTGGATTATAATAATAAATTGAACCATATGTAGGGTCCCAACCGTTTAGCGCATCATCTGCTGCTTGATAAGCCGTTGCATTCGGTTCTAAATTTATTTGTCCATCATTGACTGCCGTAAATGCCCATGGTTGATATATTACACCTGCAATAGTATTAGGGAATCTACTGTCTTCAACTCTATTTAATACTACAGCTCCAATAGCCACTTGTCCGGTATAACTTTCTCCTCTAGCTTCTGCATATATTACTTTTGCTAACAAATATCTATCATTACTACTATAACTTGATGAACTTGAACCACTAGAAATTGAAATTCCCATTTTAGCAGCTGTGAGAGGTCCCACAATTCCATCTTGTACTAAACCGTATTTTTTTTGGAATCTCTTAACAGCACTAATGGTTAAAGGTCCATTTATTCCATCAACATTTCCTGTATAATATCCCCACCTTTTGAGTCTTGTTTGGACTTCTCTTATATCGGCGGTTGCTGAATCTACTGATTCAATACGTGCAATAGTTGTTTTTATTTCTTCTTCATTAATTCCCTGTATTGCCCCAACACTACCAGCAATGCCAAAAATACAAGATAACATTATTAGCATCGCTATTAATAATTTTTTCATTTTTCCTCCTTAATATTAATCGAACAAATTTTTAAACCATTCAAATATCTTCGATTTATACTTAATTTGTATATTGTTTTCAAAATTATTCACAAAACACAAAGGCGGATACATAACACACCACCAATTATCTCCTTTTGCTTCACCAAGTTCTACTATAACAGCATCATAATATCCTGATTCTAGTGTAGTGTTGCTATAAGTTCTTGTCGGAAAATATTCATTACTGATTTTTACATTTACAGAATAATTAAATCCATTTTCCCGCAATACAGCATAACAAATAGTTTCCATATTATTTGTTAAAGATTCAACTTTGTTGATAGCCTCTTCTTTACTTTTTACATTACTAAAATAAGGTGTTAAAAATTCGACCAACGAATCTTTAATTTCATATTTGACATTTTGGTCAATGCTACTATTACTATTAGCACGAATATGTAGACGAAGATAATCATATTCTTTGTTTTTAGGTAAGGATAAAGCAATACCTATAACACCTAAAATTAACAAAATCACAATCAAAAACTTTTTCATAATTATAATTTTTAAACAAAATCACAATAAAAATACGCACTTTTTATGCGTATTTTAGAATATATTTATAAATTTTATATTTTAATTTGGATTTGTTCTACCCGTACTATTTAATAAAACTCGCCATGTGTTAGGACCAACTATCCCATCTACACTCAAACCATTTTCAGTTTGAAAAGCACGTACTGCACGTTCAGTCTCTGGACCAAAAATTCCATCTAAACTTGTAATAGGGTACAAGTAAGATAAAAGTAATTTTTGCAAAAATAAAACAGCACTGTTTCTACTTCCATTTTTTAAAATAGTTCCACTTGGATTTAAATTTAGTAGAGCAGACCAGGTGTTAGGGCCTACAATACCATCAGCTGTTAAATTGTTATTTTGTTGAAATTTAATAACTGCTTGATATGTATTCCCGCCAAATATTCCATCAACAGACAAATTATACCCATACTCGTTTAATAGATATTGTAGAATTTTAACAAAGTTTCCTCTACTCCCTTGTCTAATCAAAGGATAATTTTTGAGTTCTCTAGAAATATACGTGACGCCTAAAAATTCACATACACCTTGACAAGCACTTTCTCCAACATTTTGAACAAATATTGGATTTAGCATTAATTTTGCTTCTTCAAAATTCGTCATAAACCCTGCTTCTATCAACGTAGATGGACAATTAACATTTGATAACATTCCTATAGAAATTGTACCTACAAAGCGTGCGCGCGTACCTAAATTTTGACTTAATTTTTCGAAAACTTCTTCACTTAATTGCCTACTTTCATTAGGATAAGGATTGAATGGACTATAATACACTTCAAATCCTGAAGCTGTATTAAAACTATTTCCAGTTCCAAATGCATTATATGCAAAAGTGACAACCAAACTTACTCCAGCACGATTAGTACGCAGAACTCGTGTAGATATTGAAATGTCTTGTTCTTCTGGGTGAATATCGTATACATTGAATCCGCATCTAAGACATGCTAACATAAAATCTATTTTTGCTTGACGATTAAATTCATTTTCATAAAAACTTTTTCCGATATATGGCATTATAGGAGTTCTTTTCCCCGCTGTTGGAGGATTAATACCATGTTCATCATTTGCACCTATTAAAAAATTACTTGCTTCTGCCATTTGCACCTCATATTTTTTTATGCAAAGTTTTTTAGTTTTGTCAAAACAAGTAATTTTTTAATTATTATTTAATTATTAATTTAATTAAAAATTTTTTGATTTTTAAAAAATTTTATAAATTATTTATATTTATTTGTATTTATTTATAAAATAATTAATATATTTTTTTAATTAAAATAATTTAACATAAATAAAAATTATTATATTTTAATTTAATTATTTATTTTTTTATTTAATATTTTATTATTTAATGTTAATAAAATTTTAATTGCCGATTTTTTCATCTAAATAACTAGCCTCTAGGTCTGATACATGAATCAAAACTGCAACAGGGAAGCGTGAATAAGCTTCAGACAAATCTGTACCTATTTGACTACGTATG
Source organism: uncultured Clostridia bacterium (assembly GCA_944384445.1). Classification (GTDB taxonomy): domain Bacteria; phylum Bacillota; class Clostridia; order Christensenellales; family UBA1242; genus Onthoplasma. The sequence continues at coordinate 19,988 of CALWTL010000010.1, forward strand.
TCAAATCCTCCCATATGCCAATTTATTGCCATAGCCTCTTCTCGTGTGAGTCGCATATATCCACTGATAATATAAACTGATTTTTCTCCATGTCCATAAGGAAGTGTATTATTGTAAGCAAAATATGGAACCTGTATCCATTGTCCATCAACTTTTTGATTACGATAATCTTGTGTATATGTATTTACTTTACATACATCATGTAAAAGTGCAATTATTGCTATACTTTCATCTGAGATTCGTTCATTATAATTTTCTCCAAATTCATTTATAATATGATTTTTAAAACGATAATAAACGTTCAAAGAGTGTTGACATAATCCCCCTACATAAGCAGAGTGTCGTTTGCCAGATGCTGGTGAAGTGAAAAAATTACTTGAATTTACTAAATAATCTAAAAGTTTATCAGCTCCCTCTCTTTTTATATTTTCATTATAAATTTTAATAAACTCAGATTTTGTTTCTTCAATTGTTTTCTCCATAACTCTCCTTTTAAGTTTTAATAGTATAAAGTTATTATCATTTTATAATTTTCTATATTATTTTCTATATGGTCGATTTTTGTAGGTTGTATGTAAATACTGTTTAGCTTTTTCGCTCAATGGAGTGGTTAAAAATTCTTTATATAAAAACTGTATGGTTGGATTTTCAAAACTTGATTTAATGTCCATTTTTTCATCTTGGTCATACAAGCCTTGTGCTCGTTTTACTACAACATCATCGGTACTATTTGATTTTGGCTGACCTCCTCCACCAACACAACCATTAGGACATGCCATGACCTCAATAATATCATATTTTTTATTCTTTAATTTATCTAGAATAGTACGTGCTTGCATGGTTCCAAATATTACACACAATTTGATTTCTTTGCCCATTAAGGTTAAAGAAGCTGTTTTCACATCTTTATATCCACGCAATTTTTTGAATTGCAATAAATCTTTAGGCGGATTTTCTTTTGTAATAAAGTAATATGCTGTTCTAACGACAGCCTCCATTACTCCTCCACTAGCACCAAAAATCACACCTGCTCCACTTCCTGTAGAAAATGCAGTATCAAATTGTTCATCTTTTAATTTACTAAAATTAATTTTCAAACGTTTTGCTAATTTTCCTATTTCACGAACTGAAACAACAATATTAGTATCCTTTCCATAAAATGAACGCAATTCTTCTCGTTCTGCTTCAAATTTTTTTGCGACACAAGGAGTCATTGCAACTATAACTAAATCAGAAGGTTCAATATTTATAATTTTTGAAAAATAATTTTTTAGTATACTTGATTGCATACCAATAGGACTTCGGCATGAAGATAAGTTTTGTATATATTGAGAGTAAAACGTTTCAACAAATTTCACCCAAGCCGGACAGCAACTTGTAAATTGTGGTAAATTTTTTTCATTTTTAATTCTTTCAATAAATTCACTTGCTTCTTCCATAATAGTTAAGTCTGCACCAAAAGTGACATCAAACACGTAATCAGCACCAATTTTTTTGAGTAATGACACCATTTTCCCTGCGACAAATTCACCAGCAGGCATATTAAACATTTCTCCTAATGATACACGCACAGAAGGACTTGTAATAAAAACAACTTTTTTATTTGGGTTATTAATTGCTGACATAAGTGCATCTGTTGAATCTTGTTCAGTTATTGCATCGACCGGACAAACGTTAGCACATTGCCCACAATTAATACAAACTATATCTTCGCTATCATATTTCCAAAAACCTGCAACTCCCATTTTTTTCTTACAAACGTCTTTGCATTTACCACATAATACACATTTTCTTTCGTTTCTTCTAATGCTTGGATTGTCGTGACTTATTGGCACTCTTATCTCACTGTATTTATCCATTAATTTCTCCTATTGTTCTATAATTTTCATTGGTTTATTTTCTTTAATATCTTTAACGCTTATAACATAGTCCGCAATTTCTATTATCTTCTCATAAAAATTTTTAATGTTTTTTGGTCTTAAGTAAAGTGCAACGTTATACTTCTTTTTTAATTCGTCTTTATATTTGAATACTTCTAGTATATCATCTTCTTTATCATAAATTAGTATTAAATTTTTTCTTATATTCAAATCTTTTTGTTTATCTTTTAAAAGCATACAAATAGGTTCAAATCCAAGACACATTCCAACTGCTGGACACGGATAGCCCGAAAATTTTTCTACCATTTTATCGTATCTTCCACCACCACCAATTGCCCCAGAAAATCCATCTGTATACATTTCATATACTGTACCTGTATAATAACCTTGCCCACGTACAATTGAAATGTCATATTTTATAGTATATTTTTGTTTTGTGAGTACGTTTAATGTATCTATAAGATAATTTAATCTATCAATACTCTCTTTTGGAACTCCGTAGTTTTCACATATATTTAAACCATTGCTTACTACATCATTTACTATATCTACAAGTTTGTTTATTTTATCAGTGTCAAACCCTTTTTCTATTAATTCCATCATTACACCAGTAATTGTTATTTTGTCTATTTTATCCAAAGTGACACAAACTGTACCTATATCATTTTCACTAAACCCTGCAGACAATACTAATTGATTTAAAATACTTCTATCATTAATCTTTAGTGTTAAATTTTCGAAACCTAAAAGATTGAGTGTATCGAAACAAGTTTTTAACAATTCTAACTCTGCATTTATACTAGCGTCTCCAAAAACGTCAATATCACACTGTGTAAACTGACGATTTCTTCCCTTTTGAGGACGTTCTGCTCTGAATGCTGAACCGATTTGAATCGTCCTAAAAGGAATAGGTAAATTTTCTCTATTATTAGAATACATTCGTGATAATGGAACAGTTAAGTCATATCTAAGACCTTCTTCGACAATATCTTCTTCTGTTAGATTTTCTTTAGATAAGTCAAGTTTTTCACCACGTTTAACTGTCTTGAACATTAAACGTAAATTATCCCCGCCTTCACTACTATTCAAAAAATCTAAACTTTCAACAATTGGGGTGTCTACTAAATTGTATCCATTCTCTAAATAACTATTTAAAATTATATTACGCACATATTCACGAAGACGTGCTTCTTTAGGTAAATAATCATACATTCCACGTATCGGATTAAAATTTTTCATATACTCTCCTAAAAATAAAAAATACTTGCTATCTAGCAAGTATTATAAAGTAAAACTACATAAATTGTCAATCATTTGAAATCTTTACTTCTCCGCATAAAATATCATTATATGAATATGTTGATATAGATTCTAAATCTAATGAACAAGATTTTACAGTGAACACACTGGCATACACATCTTCAATCCTTGCTCTATATGCACTAACTTTTCTTCTACCACGATTGATATATAAATTTACTTCTTTCCCTTTTAATTCTAATATTTTTTGCTTAATATTTTCAATGGTGTTAGGCATTTTTTTCATAGTTCACCCCTAACTATTTTTTACTTTAAATTTGAAACTAAACACCATCTACAAAAATAGTCAAAATATCTTATAAAATATTAATCATCATCTTTATCGTCATTATCGTCATCGTCGTCGTCATCTTCATCATCGTCATCATCTTTGTCGTCATCGTCTTCATCATCATCGTCATCTAGCATATCTAAGTCAAAATCGTCATCATCGTCGTCGTCATCTTCTTTGTCTAAATCTTCAGCAAAATCAAAATCGTCTACAATTCCTGATGTATCTTCAATATCATCTTGATCATATTCATCTGAGTCTTCTTCATTGTCATCATCGTCTTCATCATCATCTGCAATATATTTATGCCAATCAGCGACCTCTTTATCTTCAGCATCTTCATTAGGCACGATTCCCAATTCCTGTCTGCAACTATCACAAATTTCTTGATCACTCTGCACAAAATTAATTTTACATATAGGACAAAGCTCCAAATCTCCTATATCATCTTCAGTTGACTTAATTAATTTCATTTCTTTTTTGCAAACATTACAATACTGATCTGATTTTTTGATATAATTCAATTCACAACGTGGACATAATATCCATACAGGTTTTGTAGATTTTCCCATAAAAATTCTCCTTATATTTTGCTTAGTATATTATAATTATAGAAAATTTATTTGTCTACTGAATTTAAAAAATAATTGAAAATATTTAAAAATTTTTATTGATATATTTATAAATTTTCCACAAAAATACAACAAAATATACACACTTTTCTACAAATTTTATGAAAAATGGCATCAAAAAAAAGAACATATCTCCCTTGATAAATTCTTTCTTTTGTAATTATGCACCCTCTATCAACATTTTATCTGCCACTAGAGCTATAAATTCACCATTCGTAGGCTTTTCATTGCTGGAATAAACTTTAATTCCAAATAAATTATTAATATTTTCTATTTTACCACGATTCCAAGCAACTTCTATTGCGTGTCTGATTGCTCGCTCTACTTTAGATGCACTTGTATCATACTTTTCAGCAATAGTTGGATACAATTTTTTTGTAATTGAATTAATTATCTCTGGGTTTGCTATTGCTAGTTTAATTGCTTCTCTTAAAAATTGATATCCTTTTATATGTGCTGGTATACCAACGGTTATAAAAATGTTTGTGATTTTTTCTTCTATTTGATTAGGCGTTTTAGCATTAAAGAAAACTTTTGTTTGGCTTGTCTCTGGTCTCATCAAATCTTCTATTCTATCTTTTAATGTTTCAACATCAAATGGTTTGATACAATAATATTTTGCACCCATAGAAATTGCTTTATTAATAAATCCATCTATAGATAATGAAGACTGAACAATAATTTTTGTATTAATAGATTTTCTAATAGATTCTAAGACTTTAAATCCATCGCATTTTTGTAAAACTATATCCATTACTACGACATCTGGATTATTTTGATTAATCAAATCAATTAATTCTTCCCCGCTTGATGTGACTGCTAAAACTTCATATCTGTCATTATTAAAATTTCGTTTCATTTCATCTAAAGTATTTTGATCTTCATCTGCAAGTATAAGTGTAATTTTTTTCATATTTTCCCCCTTCTTTTATACGTGTTCTACACGTAAATATAATAGCAAAAATATCATTAATTTACTAAAAGAAAAAGTTATAAATTTGCTTATATTTAGCATTTTAAGCAGTATAAAAAATTAAATTGTCGAAAACAATTTATCAATAAAGTAGAATTTAAAATATTATACCGAATTTTATATTTTCAATTATAAAAACAATAACTAAACACGAATTTTTATCTTTTAAAATTAATAATACAAAAGAATGTTGAAATTAAATTTAATTTGTTTTTTTATTATTAAAATTATTATTTTTATCATAAATTTTATTTTTTATATATACATTATAAAGACAGGAGGTTCAAATGGAAGCAAGTCAAGATACCATAAAAATTACTTATGCAAAAAATTTATCAAAAATAAATTTCAACTCCACTATTAACGTAAGCATTGATTCAAACGTGAATATCAAAACAATTTTAGATATTGATTCTTTTATCTATGATAAAAAAGTTGAATGTGGTAATGGGAAAGCTGTATTATCTGGAAAACTAGGTGTCAAAGTTTTATATATCGACACCGATAACATTACTAATACTATTACTGATTCTCAATCATTTAGTGAAAATATTACTGATTCATCTATTACAAACGATTGTATCCTTAATTTGACAAATATCTCTATAGTAAATAATGTTTTGTCTCACGATGGTCCATTGAAAATTAATTGTGAAATTAGTCTTAGTCCAATAATCTTTTTAAATATAGGAATTGCAAACAAAGCCAATAGTTTCGATAATATGGTAATGAAAAAAAGTGAAATTAACACCAGCACAATATCAGGAAAAGTGGACACCAATTTTGAATACACTGCAAACTTTGAGACGCGGGATAATATTTCAAAAATTCTTTCTTATAACTCATATTTTTCTCCATCTTCGACAACCGCTACTGATGGTGGTGCTATAGTGGAAGGAAAATTGTTTTCTAAATTGATTTATGAAACTAATGACGAAGAAAATAGCAAAATAAAAGAGTTAAACGATATTTTCAATATTAAAACAGAGATTAATCTTCCATTTGTTGAAAAAGACTGTATATTAGATATTTCTTTTGATATTAATAAATCACTTACAAACATTAATACCGATTTTGAAGAAGGTAATAGCATTGTCACCATTACACACACAGTTCAAGCAACAGGCGTTTCAATAAAAAATATTTCATTGGACATTGTAGATGACATGTATAGCACTGACAATGAAATTGAATTAAATAGATCAAAACGTGATTACAATAAAAATGTTCAAACAGAGTTTATTAGCGATAATATTAGTGGAGAAATAACATTAAATAATGACGAATCTGCAATTGATGAAATAGTATCAAACTGTAATATTAATTCTGAGATAACCAATGGATATTTAAAAGATGGCAGGTTGGTTTTAGAAGGAATAATAACTTCTCATCTTATTTACATAGATGAAAACAAAGAATATAATCAAAAACATTTAGAACTTCCATTTGTTATAGATACAAAAATTGAACTTGATAAAATTGATTGCCTACATTCTCAAATATCAATTACTGACTGCAAAACGAGAGTAAAACGTGGCACAATAATTGAATTAGATTACTCTGTAGAAATTTGCTTACATATTTATCAAAAAGACAGTAAAGAAATTATTGATAATTTTACGCTTGGAAAACCATTAGATTTCTCTAGTTATGATTACCAAATATTTTTAGCAAAACCAAACGAAAGTTTATGGGAATTATGCAAACGTATAAGAATAGCTCCTGAAGAAATTGGAAAATACAACAAAGATTTACCTTTAGTAATGGAAGGTGGAGAAAAAGTAATAATAAAAAGATAAATCTAAGCAAACGCTTAGATTTTTTTATTAATATTAAATTATGCTTATTTAAATATCTGTCACGTTTTATTATTATATATGACATATATAAGAAATAATTTTATTTCAATAATATATAATTTTTTAATACAAAGGAGAAAATATGAATTTTCATATAAATAAATCAAAAATATTTATCCGTCTCGATGAATATAGATTATCTCTTTATAATTTGTCAGAATTGACTAAATTGCCATATTCTTATATCAAAAAAATGTTAGAAGGAAAAACTAAATTACTTTTGCCATTTTTAAAAATTTCTAAAATTTTGCATTTATCATTAAACGAAATTATTTTATATAAATAGGTTTATTCAAAATCTTCTAATCCAACTAAATAATCAATTGACACGTTGAAAAATTTTGCTAATTCGATAAAATATTCAATAAATGGTGTACGTTCCCCTGTCTCCCACTTAGCGATGGTTGCCTGCTGAAGTCCTAATGCTTCTGCTAACTGAGTTTGTGTCAGTTTTTTCTCTTTTCGTAATGCCTTTAACCTTTTAGGAAATTCTGTCATACATGCTCCTATTATGTAAATATTTTAAAAAATATACAATTAAATTAGTTGACAAATGGCATATCGCTATATTATTATAATCAAAGCTAAATAACTTGTATTCTTAAAACTATCTTAATATTATGAAAAAATAAGAATTTTATTCACAATCTGATGGGTACAATTATTTAGTATAATGACAGAATAAAAAAGGCACAGTTTGTGCCTTTTTTATTTATGTTAACCAATTTAACGAATTAAAGATATAATGCTTCTGTAATTTTTTTACTCATGTATTGACCAGCTTCATTCAAATTTATTTTACCACTTACTATCTCATGTACAGCGGTTGTAATTGGCATTTTTATTTGCATTTCATTATTGACTCGTTCATTATATTTTTTTTGAACTTTCAATAGAGCTTCTGCCGTTTTTATTCCTTCTACAGAATGTACATCAATTACTTCATTCAAAATTTTTTCATCAGTGGTCATTTTTGAAATTATAGTTCTTCCATAAGTTAAATTTTTGCTATTATGGTCAAATAAAGTTGCTTGAAAGTCTCCTAAAAATGCTAATCCACTAGCAGTATTAGGGTCTCCTCCTAAAGCATCTATGAATTTTCCAATTTCTTTCACACTAGCAGGCATCAAAGGACCCTTTTTTTGTTCGAGATTACTACCTTCTAAAATTCCTGCTGCAATGCCAATCACGTTTTTAGCTGCTGCTCCAAATTCAGTCCCAATAATATCTTCTGAATATGTTATATCTAATATGTTTGTACGTTCAAAACTTTTTACTAGATTTTTAGCATATTTATCATTATAAGCAGAAATTATCATATTAGTAGGTTGACCCATTGTTATAGATTGAACATGTCCTGGTCCTACCCAAACTGCAATATTATCGCGTTTTATCCCACCATCAATTAAAATTTCACTCAATCTTCTACAAGTGCTAACTTCTACACCTTTCATTGCTATACAATATTTTTTTGTTTGATAACCTTCAACCGTTTTTATCCTTTGAACTAAATTATCTAAACTTTGACTTAAAATTGATATTAAAATAACATCACCATAATTAATAGCTTTACTAATATCATGTGTAAAATTGACATTTTTTGAAAGTGACACATACTGATTTTTTTTTGTCTTGAATAAATCACAATCATTGACATTGTTGTCACGTTACCACATTAAAACGTTATAATTATTTTTATACATAAATTAAGTTATTCATTAGGCCATTTTACCATTTTCTTAAA